>JAPOVQ010000018.1 GCA_026708035.1 Chloroflexota bacterium
CCCAGGGTGAGGACCCGGCGGACCCAGCGCCGCAGTTCGCGCCGGGCCCGCTCCGTCTGGAGGTCCGCCAGCGCCCGTCGCCGCCAGCGCAGGTAGCCCTCCCGCTCGGACGGATGTATCGCGTACGTGTCCGGCGGCAGGGTCAACTCGTACTTCCCGATCATGGCGATCTCCAACGCCATGATCCGCTCGCGGGTCTTCACCTGGTCGAGCTTCGTGCCCTCCTCGCGCCGCTGGTTCAGGCGCCGCCACTCCGCCACCGCCGGCATGCCCCGACCGTAGGACGCCTCCTCGCCCGGGCGCGGGTCGTCGGTCACCACGCCGCGCCGGCTCGGATCGTCGACCGCCCATGGCTGCGCAGGCGCCGTGGCCTCGGAACCGGCGGCCGTCCGCGTGCCCTGGCCCCGCTCCAGCCGCGCCATCCGTCGCGTCAGCGTCTGCAGCGCGTGCTCGGCGGCGTCCACACGGCGGACCGCCGCCCGCAGGTCGTCCGCAGCCGCGTCGCCACCGCGCCGCGTCTGCGCCACCGCGGTCTGCTGGGTCTCCAGTCGCTCGACCCGCTGAGCCAGGGCCTGCATCTCGTCCCGCTGCCGGGCCGTTGTCGCCTCGCGGTCGGCCAGTTGCCGCCGCTCCAAGGCGTCGCGCATGCGCCGCGACAGCCGATTCGACTCGACGGCACTGACCAACGTGCGGTAGTTGACTCCCAGCGCTTGCGCCGCCTTGAGCCGACCCTCGGCGAGCACCAAGTCGTCCAATAGGGCCAAGAGTTTCGCGTCCGCCTCGCGGCGGCCGCGCGCCTCGGTCGGGGGCGACCCGGTCATCCCGTCCCCCGTCGTCCGCAGCGTTGGCCCCTGTCAGTCGCTGACCAGCGCCACGTCCGCCCGGAAAAGGCCCCTGCATTTCTGCAATTTGCGGTGCAACCGAGCCTTATGCCCCGGTACTTGCTGGCGTGCAGCCCGCCGCTCGCATGGCACCCGGCTACACCTGATCCACGACGCACGTGCACTTGTGCAACTTTCCTTGATTATCTGTACGCCCCCATGACATCACGCGGCGCCTGCCGACGTGTAGACCTTGTGGGAGGGGCCTGTGCACAGGTCCCCCTCACACGCCATAGCTGAGGGACAGCCGAGTCGTCAGGTTCACGGGCAGGGCCGCTCGGATCCAGCAGGATCCGGCCACGTCGGCCGCCCCATGGCGCACAATAGGAGGTCGGAGTGCGGCAGCGACGGGCGCGCTAGACGAAACGTGGGCGCCGGGTGAACTGTCATCGGGAGGACGGCCGACGGGCGAGATGGGAGAGCCGACTGAGACATGCGCATGCCGCAACAGCCTGACGACCGACCGGTGGCCTCTTTTGCGCGGGTCTTCAGCGACCGCCCAGGACGTGGACCTGTCCATAACTGGCCAGTACAGCGTGCCGTGCGACTTTGTCCAGAACGATATGTGTTGAGCGGCAGGTCGGTCTTATCCAACTAGGGGACAGCCTCATGTCTACTCATTCACAGGATTTGCGTCGGTTCAGGAATAGACGCTATCAGCGATTGCTGGATGTCGTTCACCCATTTGAGTCCCGACCGTCATCGCATCACCTTCGGGATGCGATGGGAGCTATCGAACGGTTGAAAGACGAGGGGCGGCAATTCTGGCACGCTGATTCGGATGAATCGGCTCGTTGGCGTGACGGATGCAATGAGCTATGGGTATTTCTTAACACCTTAGGTCAGCGACGTCACGTCGACCGGCAGCCACTGGAAACCGCATTTCGCGAGTTCGCTCAGGCATTTGAGCACACCGTCTATCGAATTACAGAAATGCTGCACGGCGTTAGGGGACACCATGAGTGTGATCCTCCAGAGGTTGATGTCGTATTCAGATGGATTGAGCTGGTCTATCGAATGGCTACATACGGGTTAGTTTCCTATTGGATTGATGATAAGACCGAGCTATGGATTATACGCATTAATGTTAACCTAGCCACAGGTGAGCACTCAGAGGAGACTGAGCTGGCACAGGCCATGCATATTCCCAAGAAGTATCGATCAAGCGCAAGGCTGGGTCAGCAGAGGTAGGATACGAGGAGAACCAAGGAGGACAAGATGAAGACGCAGCAACTGGAGTCACCCACCCCAGTGGCCCTGTACGCTCGGGTCTCCAGCGACCGGCAGGACGTGGACCTGTCCGTCGCCGCCCAGCTGCGGGCGCTTAGAGACTACGCCAGATCCAAGCACTACACAGTCGCCCGCGAGTACGTGGACGAGGCCGAGAGCGGCCGCGTGGCCGATAGGCCTCAGTTCAGGAAGATGATCGAGGCAGGCAGCCAGCCTAACGCTCCCTTTCAGGTCATCCTGGTCTGGAAATTCTCCCGCTTCACCAGGAAGCGCGAGCACGCCGTGGCTTTCAAGTCGATGCTCCGTAGGAAAGGCATCCGGGTGGTCTCCATTACCGAGCCCGCCGACGACTCGCCGACCGGCAAGCTGATGGAAGCGATCATCGAGAGCGTGGACGAGTTCTATAGCGAGAATCTGGCCCAGGAGGTCACGCGCGGCATGCGGGAGTCCGCATCCCGGGGCTACTTCCTGGGGTCCAGAGCGCCCTTTGGCTACCTTCGGGTCAAGGTCAGCGATGGTGTGAAGGAGCGTCCCACCTTGGAGGTGGACCCGGCCACGGCTCCGGTGGTGCGGGAGATCTTCGAGAGTTCCCTGCGAGGCAACGGCCTCAAGGAGATCTGCCGGGAGTTGAACGACCGGGGCCTCACCAACCGGGGCGCGCGCTGGTACAAGGGTGGTCTCCACTACCTGCTGACCAACGAGGCCTATACCGGCGCCGCCGTGTGGGGAAAGACGGTGAAGGGAGCAAAAAACCCCGATCCCGTGCGCGTTGAAGGCGCCTGGCCCGCATTGGTGTCCCGGGAGCTGTTCGACGCCGTGCAGCGGGCCATGCGGGACCGCGCGCCGAAGGTTCGCAGGCCGGCGCGCGTGGGCAGCAAGTTCCTGCTGAGCGGGCTGTTGCGGTGCGGCCTATGCGGCCGGCCCTACACCGGGCAGGGGGCCAAGAGCGGGCGGTTCGCCTACTACGTCTGCGGCACGCTGCACCGGGAGGGCGCCGGCACCTGCGAGGCACGCTACCTGAGCGCGCCCAGAGTGGAGGCGTTCGTCGTCGAGAAGATCAGGGAGCGGATCCTGACCGAGGCGACCATTATTGAACTGGTGACGCTGGTGGCCGAGGAGATCGACGCCCTGGCCGGGGAGCTGGCCGGCCGGCTGGCAGCCATCGACGCGGAGCTCACGGACGTGCGGCAGCGACTGGCGCGGCTCTACGAAGCCCTGGAGACCAGCGCGCTCACCCTAGAGGCCCTGTCGCCCCGCATCCTCTCGCTGCGGCACCGGGAGGAGCACTTGGAGGCGGTCCGGGAGGACGCCGCCGCTCAGCTGGAGCAGCGCAGGGTCGACCTGCCCACCACCGAGGAGATTCGGGGATATGTCGCGGACTTCCGGGCGTTCTTGCAGCAGGGGACGGTCCCGGAGCGCAAGGCCCTCATCCGCAACTTCGTGGAGGGCATCGAGGTGGCTGGGGACGAGGCCACGCTCACGTATACCATCCCCATGCCCAACGACGGTGTGACCCAGGAAGCAGCTTCGGTTCTCGATTTCGTCCAGTCCGGCCCACCAGACACCTACCGGAAGGAGCCTCCGCGTGACCCGCGTCAAGCCCATTCCCGACGGCTACTCCGCGATCACGCCCTACCTCATCGTCGAGAGTGCGGCTGATCTGCTCGACTTTCTGACCAACGCCTTCGGCGCCGTCGAGCGGATGCAGCTCGAGATGCCCGGGGGCGGGATTGGCCATGCCGAGGTGGAGATCGATGGCGCCGTGCTCATGCTGTCCGATGCCATGCCGCCCCAGTTTCCCGCTGGCGCCTCCAAGCTCCATCTCTATGTCGAGGACGTGGACGGCGCCTACGCCCAGGCGCTGAGCGCCGGAGCGACCTCCGTGGCCGAGCCGGCCGACCAGTTCTACGGCGACCGCGTCGCCCGCATCGTGGATCCCTGCGGCAACGATTGGACCATTGCCAGCCACGTCGAGGACGTCGACATGGACGAAGTCATGCGGCGTATCGCCGCCATGGAGCAACCGTAGTCGAATCCCGGCGCATCCACGGTCATCGTCGAAACGGATGCGTGAAGTGCTACCATCCGCGCAAGCTGGCGGAGAGGCGTCGTTGCGGATGTTTGAGCGTCGCAGGCCGTTTTCCGGTGGCGGACTCAAGCTGACCGGTCAGGAGACCCGTTGGGTCGAAGGGCGGTTGTCAAACCAGACGCGGCGAGGGCTTAACGGAAGCTTGGGGAAAAGGGGACTACCTCGATGGACGTGGACACCCAGTGGAAAGGGTCGCGGCGAACGCTCTTCCAGGCCACCCGGATAGGATCAGAGGGAATGAACGCGAATTGGGAATCGCACGACGGCGCAATTGTTGCCACGGTCGACGGCCGCGTCGACGGTGCCAATGCCCATGAGTTTCAGGAAGCGCTGGAAGCCGTGATCAAGGCGAGTGAAAGCGCAGTGATCCTTGACTTCGAGCAGCTTTCCTACATCAGCAGCGCCGGTCTTCGAGTCGTCCTGCTAGCAGCCAAGGAGCTTCGTAAGCAGGACAAGCAGTTCGCCGTCTGCTCGCTTGCGGGTTCAATTCTCGAAGTGTTTAAGATCAGCGGGTTCGATCAGATCATCCCCGTTCACTCGACGCAGGCCGAGGCAATCGCCGCCGTCACCGCCTGATTGGTCCTCGCGCTTCTCCGGGCGCGTTCATCCGAAGCTGCATTGGTAGTGCAAGGTAGTCAGAACGGCAATTGGGCATGACGGATCGGCCATGCAAAATCCTCGTTGTCGACGACGAGCCGGACCTCGAGCCGCTCGTGCTGCAGCGCATGCGTCGCAGTATCCGGCGTGGCAAATACGCGTTCGTCTTTGCCCACAATGGAGTGGAAGCGCTTGAACGTCTGAACGAGGACGACGAAATCGACATGGTCCTCTCGGACATCAACATGCCGCAGATGGACGGGCTGACGCTGCTTGACCAGATACCCAAGGTCAATCCCAACATCCGCTCGGTGATTATTTCGGCCTACGGCGACATGAAAAACATCCGCACCGCGATGAATCGCGGTGCGTTCGATTTCGTCACCAAGCCGGTTGACTTCGGGGACCTGCAGGTCACGATCGACCGGACGATGCGCCACCTCAACGAGTGGCGGGCGGCCCTGGCGGCGCGCGACAAGCTGGTCTCGCTGCAGAATGAGCTCGACGTCGCCAGCAAGATGCAGCAGTCAATCCTCCCCAGGACATTCCCCGTGCGCGACGACTATGAAGTCTTCGCCAACATGGCGCCGGCGCGTAACGTTGGCGGCGATTTCTATGACCTGCTCCAGTTGGACGATGGGCGGATTGGCCTGGCGGTTGCCGACGTTTCCGACAAGGGGGTGCCAGCCGCGCTGTTCATGATGTCGACGCGCACGCTGCTCAAGGGCGCGGCGATTGGCCGAGGCGACCCGGGCTCGGTGTTGAGTGAGGTGAATGACTTGCTCAACGAGAGCAATGAAACCGCCATGTTCGTCACGCTCCTCTACGGCGTATACGACCCGGCCACCATGGAATTCACCTACGCCAACGGCGGCCACAACACGCCGCTTGTGGTACATGCCGACGGCACCTCCACAGAGCTTCCCCTGACCGATGGGGTTGCCTCGGGCGTGATGCCGGAACTCCCGTACCGACAGGGGCAGGTGACCCTTGCCATCGGGGACACGGTCGTGCTCTACACCGACGGCGTTACCGAGGCCATGAACGCGGATGGGGAGGAATTCGGGGTTGACCGGCTGCGTGAGGTCTTTGCCGCCAATCCCCCGCAAGACTGCGAGCAGGCCAACCGGACGATCTTCGAGGCGGTCCACGCGTTCGCCGGGGAGACGCCGCAGTCGGATGACGTTACCTGCCTGGTATTCCGACCTCGTGAGGCTGCGTCATGAGCGCCAGGTTGTCGCTCACGGTCAAAACGCAGGCCGAGGAGTTGGCGCGAATCACCGCCGCCGTGGAGGACTTCGGCGAGCAGCAGGACTGGCCGCCGGACCTCGTCTTTCGCGTGAACCTCGCTCTTGAGGAGCTGGGCGTGAATATCATGAATCACGGCTATGACGCAGGGCTGCATGAATTCGATATCACGCTCATCTCAGAGGACGATACGCTGACGATTGAGATCGTCGACGATGGCCGGCCATTCGATCCACTGCATGACGCCAAGCAGCCGGACGTTGGCGCGGCGATCGAAGATCGACCGATTGGCGGGCTCGGCATCTATTTTGTTCGAGAGATGATGGACGAGATGCACTATCGGCGCGAGGACGGCAAGAACCATCTCACCCTCGTGTCGCGCAGATGATCGACGTTGACTGGAGCAGAGATTTTCGGCCTGTGTGATAGGAATGAAGCAGGTAGGTGTTGCACCGTCGACTCACCGCCGAATTGACGATGTCGGGCTCCTCGAACAACAAGCCAACGTCGTGCCGGGCCGCCCGCGACGGTGATCGGCATCGCGCCCGATCCGTCGCCTTGGTTCAGCCGCGCAGAATTCGCGTGATGCGCCGGACGGCAACGAGTGCGCGAGTGGCACGCGCATCCCTCACGGCGATATTGGGTATTGCGGCGCTCCTGATCGGGGTGGTTCTCGCCGGCTGCGACGCCGCCACTTCCGATGGCGACGTAAAGCGCCCGACGAGCGAGGCGACGCCTGAGGCCGGACCAGCACCCGCGGTCGAGCCGACCGGGGAGCCCGGCGTCTCCGACGACCGCATTCTCTTCGGCCAATCGGCGGCGTTCCGCGGGCCCGCCCAGGAGCTGGGTCTCAATATGCGGCTCGGTATTTTGGCCGCGTTTCACGAAGCGAATCAGCAGGGCGGCGTTCATGGGCGCCAGATCGACCTGACCTGGCTCGACGACTCATACGAACCCGAGGCTGCCGCCACCAACACGCTTGAGCTCATCAATGAGCAAAACGTCTTTGCGCTCATCGGCGCCGTGGGAACGCCGACGTCCCGCTCGGCAACTCCGGTCGCGCAGGCCGCCGGGGTTCCCTATATCGGACCATTCACCGGTGCTGAGTTCCTGCGCGACGCCGCAACCTTGGACAACGTGATCAACATGCGCGCGTCGTACTACCAGGAAACCGAGGAGATGGTGAATCGCCTCACGACGGACCTGGGCGTCGAGCGTATTGCCGTGCTCTACCAGGACGATTCCTACGGCCTGGCCGGTTTCAACGGCGTGCGGCTGGCGCTGGAACGCCGCGGAATGGAGATGGCCGCTCTCGGCATCTATACCCGCAATACCACCGCCGTGAAGCGGGCGCTGCTTGATCTGCGCCAAGGCAATCCCGAAGCCGTGATCATCATTGGGGCCTATCAGCCCGTCGCCGCCATGATCGCTTGGGGGCGGCAGACCGGCTTCGATCCCATCTTCATGACCGTTTCGTTTGTGGGCAGCAACGCGCTGGCCGAAGAGCTGGGCTCGGGCGGGGCCGGCGTCTTCGTGACCCAGGTAGTCCCATTCCCAACGGACGGCTCCATCCCGGTTGTCCGGGCCTATCACCGCGCGCTCGCGAATTACGATCCGGACGCCATTCCCGGCTTCGTGTCATTCGAAGGCTATCTGGCGGGACGGCTGGCGATTGCGGGGCTCGAACGCTGCGGCCGCAACGTGAGCCGCGCCTGCCTGTTTGAGAGCTTCCGCAGTTCGGATCCCTATGACATCGAGGGTTTTCGACTGAGCTATGGCGCCGGCGACAATCAAGGCTCGGACCAGGTGTTTCTCACCGTCCTCGGCCCTGACGCCAACTATCACCCGGCCGAGACGCTGCGGGACGTGCCCCGATGACCGCGTGGATCCAGCGCCGGCTGGCCAGCCGCTATCGAATCTCCACCCAACTGCTCCTTGGCATCTGGGGCGCTGTTGCGCTGACAGTCGCCGCGGGATTGGTCGGCTGGTTTTCCTTCAACCGCGTCGGTGACGAGCAGAGCCGCGTCAACGAGGGCAGCGTGCCCGAGCTGGCTGCCGCATTCGGTGTGGCCGACTACAGCAGCACGCTGGTCGCCGCCGCCCCGCGGCTCACCACGGCCCCCACCCTCGACGACGTGGCGCGCGCCGCCATCAGCATCGACGAGGCCTATGGCGCACTTGAGGAGCAACTGGCGGTACTCGAGCGCGGCGCGGCGGAAGATGAGCGCGTGCAGCGGATTCGCGCCCACGCCGACTCCTTGATCGCCAATATCGAGTCCATCGAGGCGGATATGGCCTACTTCTTTGACCTCACCGAGCGCAGCGCCGCCCTGCGGCTCGAGCTTGCCGACCTGCGTTTCCGCCTGGATAGCGTGGTCATTCCAGCGATTGACGACCAGTTCTTTTACGCCATGACGGGCTATCGCAACCTGGGCGAAGCGCCGGCGCCGCGGAATGAACACTTCTCGGAAACCGAGTTCAGCAGCTATCGGCGCTTGGCTGAAATGCAAGCCGACGCCAGCATCGCCGAACAGCTGCTGGCCTCCGCCTCGATTCTGTCCGAACCCGCCTTGCTGGAAGCGCTGCGCGAGCGTTTCGAGGCTGCCGCCCGTCGCATTCAGCGCAACCTGGCGGCGCTTGAATCCGACGCACTGCGCGCCGAGGTTGCGCCGGTTTTCGATCAGCTGCTCGAACTTGGCATCGGCGAGCAGACTGGCTTCGACCTCCTTGCTGCCGAGCTGGAGCTGGTTGCCCGACAGCGCGACCTTCTGGCCAGCAACCAGGAGATCACGGTAGACCTGATCGCGGAGGTCAACGGCCTGGTGAGCGCCGCCGAAGCCAGTGTCGAGGAGGCCACCGGCGCCTCGACGCAGGCGATCTTCACCGGCCGCGTCCTCCTGCTGGCCATTAGCGCGGTGAGCGTCACCGGCGCCGTTCTGATTGCCTGGCTTTTCGTCGGTCGCTTCATTTCGAGCCGGCTGCAGATGCTCTCGGACTGGATGCGGCGCCTCGCCGGCGGCGACCTGGAGACGACCGTGGAACTCAGTGGTCGCGATGAGATCGCGGAGATGGCGGCCGCCCTCGAAGTCTTTCGGCAGCACGCGCTGGAAATCCAGCGGCTAAACCTGGTTGAAAAGCTGGCCAACGAGCTCCAGAGCAAGAACGATCAGCTGGAAACGGCGCTTGGCGACTTGCAACGCGCCCAGGACCAAATCGTCTCGCAGCAGAAGCTGGCGGCCCTGGGTGAGCTGACCGCCGGCGTGGCCCACGAGATCAAGAACCCGCTGAACTTCGTGAAGAATTTCTCGGAAGTGTCCGAGGAGCTCATCGAGGAGTTGAGAGAGGTCCTCGAAGAAGAAGCCGAGAGCATTAGCGAGGACCAACGCGAATACATTGAAGAAATAGCCGGCGACCTCACCGACAACCTTGGACGCATCCGCTCCCACGGCGACCGCGCCAACCACATCGTCCATGACATGCTGATGATGGGCCGTGGCTCAGGCGATCGGCAGTCCACGGACATCAACCGGCTGCTGGACGAGCACGCGCGGCTCGCCTATCACAGCGCGCGGGCGACGGATACGGAGTTCCAGCTCGACCTGAAGCAAGATCTGGACCCGGATGTCGGTGAACTCGAGGTCGTCTCGCAGGATCTCGGCCGAGTATTTCTCAACATGGTGGGCAACGCCTGCTACGCCACGGACGAGAAACGCCGCACCGGCGCCGACTCCGACGGCGAGCGCTACTTCCCCACGCTGTGGCTCAAGACCCGGCGCGGCGCCGAGAGTATCGAGGTCCGGATCAAGGACAACGGCATGGGGATGCCTGAAGAAATCATCGACAAGATCTTCAACCCGTTCTTTACGACCAAGCCGACCGACCAGGGCACCGGGCTCGGCCTTGCCATATCCAGCGATATCGTGCGTCAGCACGGCGGCAATATCCGCGTCGAATCCGAACCGGGCGTAGGCACCGAGATGATCGTCGAGTTGCCCCTGGAACCGCCGGCGGCGGCGCTGGCCGGAGCCGCCGATGGCGACGGCGCCGCGACGGAGGCGACATCCGTCTAGGACCGCCGACATGCGCCGGTCGGTGTTCGTCGGTCGAGGGCGCGGGTCGATCGCAACCGTCCGGCCATTGAGACGACGCACGAGGACCATGGTGGGAGGCAAGCCCTCGATGACACACGCGCACTTCAGCGATGAGCTGTTTGAGTTCTTGCACGAGCTGCGGTTGAACAACAATCGGGATTGGTTTCAGGCGCAGAAGGCGAGATACGAAGCCGTGGTGCTGCGGCCGATGGCGGCCTTCGTGGCCGATTTCGGCGACTACCTGCCGAGTATCAGCCCACACTTCGTGGCGGATCCGCGCACACATGGCGGCTCGATCTTTCGAATCTACCGCGACGTTCGGTTTTCCAAAGACAAGAGTCCCTACAAGACCCACGCCGCCTTGCACTTCCGTCACGAGACGGGCCGCGAGGTTCACGGTCCGGGCTTCTATCTGCACCTGGCGCCGGGGGAGGTGTACGCGGGCGTGGGAATCTGGCGGCCGGCCTCGGCGACGCTGGCGAAGATTCGAGACGCCATCGTGGCCCACCCGACGAGGTGGACGCAGGCAATATCCGACAGGGAATTCGCCGAGGCATTTGCGCTGGAGGGTGAGTCGCTCAAGCGGCCGCCGCGAGGCTACGACGCCGACCATCCGCACATCGACGACCTGAAGCGCAAGGATTTCGTCGCGTCGACGGACTTCATGCAGAAGGACGCCACATCGCCCGACTTCATCGAGCGATATGCGGACGCATGCCGCACGGCGGCGCCCTTCATGGAGTTCCTGACCACCGCCGTCGGCTTGGCCTGGTAGGCGCGACCGGCCCAAGCGTCGAACCCCAACGGGGTGGCAAGATTGGGGGTGGCCTCGGATCCGCACCGGCCGGGGCCCATCGAGCCTGCGTCACGGATAAGGCGTCATCGTGGACTTCGACACCTACGAACTCGACCCGTCCGTCTACGACGAGATGCTGCTGCCCGATGGCACCCCGCGGGATCACTGCCGGCCGCTCTATGACGCCCTGCGCCGAATGTCCTCCGAGGAGCTCAGCGGCGTCCAGGAACGCGCGACCCGCTCCTTTTCGCATGAGGGCATTTCGTTCACGGTCTACGGCGAGGCCGAAGCCCAGGAGCGAATCATTCCCATCGACTGCCTGCCTCGACTGCTGTCCAGCGAGGATTGGCGGCTGATCGAGTCGGGCCTCGCGCAGCGGCTCACCGCGCTCAATCGATTCCTGGAAGACGTCTATAACGAGGCCCGAATCGTCGCCGATGGGGTGATCCCCACGGACGTCATCCGCGGCTGCCCGCAATTTCGCATCGAAATGCGCGGCTTCTCACCGCCGCACGGCGTCTGGGTGGCGGTCTGCGGCACCGACATCGTGCGCACCAACGACGGATTTCACGTGCTCGAAGACAACCTTCGCGTCCCGTCCGGCGTGTCGTACATGATTGCCAATCGGAAAGTGATCAAGTCTGGATTGCGGCGGATCTATCGCGGCGCCCGGGTGCGCGAGGTGGAGCACTATGGACGCTTGCTGCGGACGACTCTGCGTGAGTTGGCGCCCGCCGGACGCTCCGATCCATGCATCGCTCTGCTGACGCCCGGGGTCTACAACGCGGCCTTCTACGAGCACATGTTTCTGGCCGGGGAAATCGGCGCGGAGCTGGTGGAGGGTCGCGACCTGGTCGTGAACGACGGCGTCGTCTACATGCGCACGACCGCGGGGCTGCGTCGCGTCGACGTGATCTACCGGCGCATCGACGACGATTTTCTCGACCCGCTGGTCTTCCGTCCGGACTCGCTGCTCGGCGTGCCCGGGTTGCTCCACGCCTGCAAACGCGGCAGCGTTTCCCTGGTGAATGCTCCCGGAACCGGCGTTGCGGACGACAAGAGCGTCTACGCCTACGTGCCCGACATGATTCGCTACTACCTGGGGGACGAGCCGATCCTGGCGAACGTTGAAACGCACCTCTGCCGCCGGCCTGAGAGCCTCGAGTACACGCTCGACAACCTGGCGAACCTGGTGGTCAAGCGCGTGGGAGAGTCGGGAGGCTACGGCATGCTCGTGGGTCCTCATGCGACACCCGCGGAGCGCGCGGCCTATGCCGATGAGCTGCGGGCCAACCCGGCGGACTTCATCGCGCAGCCGGTGCTCGCGCTTTCCCGCGCGCCGTGTCTCATCGACGGCCGCTTCGAGCCGAGGCACGTCGACCTTCGGCCCTTTGTGCTCAATGGTCGCCAGACGCGTATCGTTCCCGGGGCATTTTGCCGCGTGGCCCTGCGACGGGGAAGCCTGGTGGTGAACTCCAGCCAGGGCGGCGGCGGAAAGGACCTCTGGGTCCTCAACGACCAGGCAACCTGAGGTCTCCGCCGAGCCGAGCCGTTAGTAATATTCTGTAGCAATAACTACACTCGCCGCGCCAGCCGTCCCTAGCCGAAAGACCGCCATGCGTGTTCTCGTGAGTTCCCTGGTCAGACCGTTTCCGAGACGCCTCGTCCTCATCCTGCTGTTGGCGCTCGCCATCCCGCTGTTGATACCTAACGTGGCACGCGCCGCGGTGTCGGAAGAGGCGACGTTTGTCTTCAACACGTTTGCGTTCCTGATTTGGGGAGCCCTGGTGATGTTCATGTGCGCCGGCTTCACCATGCTGGAGTCCGG
The DNA here is from genome assembly GCA_026708035.1 of Chloroflexota bacterium. Lineage (NCBI taxonomy): Bacteria > Bacillati > Chloroflexota > Chloroflexota bacterium. The sequence goes on from JAPOVQ010000018.1 coordinate 12,761, forward strand.
GTCGGTGCGCACCAAGAACGCCTCCATGATCTGCCTCAAGAACATCGGCATCTACTCCATCGCCGGACTCGCGTACTTCATCATCGGCTACAACCTCATGTACGTGGACGTCGGCTCGGTGATCGGTTCGTTCACCTTCCTCTACGGACCGTCGAGCGCCGAGCTTGACCTTTTGGCCGGAGACGAGGGCGCAGTTAGCAGCGTTGTCGCCAACGGCTATTCCTCGATGTCCGACTGGTTCTTCCAGATGGTCTTCGTGGCCACCGCCGCGTCAATCGTGTCGGGCGCGCTGGCGGAACGCGTGAAGATGTGGTCGTTCTTCCTGTTCACCCTTCTGCTCACGGCGTTCATCTACCCCATCGTCGGGGCATGGACCTGGGGCGGGGGCTGGCTGTCCGAGATGGGATTCCAGGACTTCGCCGGCTCGACCATCGTCCACAGCGTGGGCGGCTGGGCGGCTTTGGCCGGCATCCTGGTGGTCGGGCCGCGGCTGGGCAAATTCCGCAAGGATGGCACCGCCCGTGCCACACCGCCCTCCAACATTCTGATCGTGACGCTCGGCGTGTTCATCCTTTGGCTCGGGTGGTTTGGGTTCAATGGCGGCTCGCAGCTGGCGCTTGGCAGCGCTTTCGACGCGGTCGCCATGAGCCACGTGCTCGTCAACACCAACCTGGGGGCGGCGGCCGGCGTCGTGGCCGCTCTTGCAATCTCGCGCTCGATCATGGGGCGGACGGACCTCTTCGTCGGTCTCAACGGCGCCATCGCGGGGCTGGTTTCCATTACCGCCGGCCCTGATATCGTGGATCATCACTGGGCCATCGTCATCGGCGCCGTAGGCGCGATCCTGTGCACTCTCGGTCTCAAGCTGCTGGAGAAGCTCAAGCTGGACGACGTGGTCGGGGCCGTGCCCGCCCACCTCTTCGCCGGCATTTGGGGAACCCTGGCCGCATCGATTGCCGCCGGCGCCATGTTCCACGTGCAGCTGATTGGCGTGTTGGCCGTTGGCGCCTTCGTGTTTGCCGTTTCTTATCTGGTGTGGCGCCTCATCGACCTGACGATCAAGGTCCGCGTGTCGCGCCAAGTCGAGCAGCTGGGTCAGGACGCCGGCGAGTTGGGCATCGAGGCCTACCCCGAATTCGTGCTCATGCCGGAAGAGTTCGACGAGGACTAGTTCGCTTGGGCGCCCGCCGCTCGCAGCGGCGGGCGCCGGCCGACCGCGGTGACGCCATCGCGGCGAATTGGGCCTGAATCACATGTTGGTGCGCAGCGCTCAGGGGCTCTACTGGATGAGCCGCTATTTGGAGCGCGCACGGCGACTCTGCCGGTTGCTGCAGCTGCAAACGGAGTCCCTGGTTGACCGACCCATTCGCGAGATTCACTTCGGCTGGAGCCGGATCTATGCCAGCGTCAACCGGAATCCGCCGGCGGGGCGAATCGAGCTGCTCGGCAGTGACGACTACACCCTGGCCGATTCCTACACCCTGGCCGGCGACCTGACCTTCGAGCGCTCCAATTCCGACTCGGTGTGGAGCTGTTTCGACCAGGGCCGGGAGAACGCCCGCCAGATTCGCCAATCCATCAGCACGCCGATGTGGACCCAGTTGAACCTGGCCTACCTGCGCCTCCAGGAGCTGGAGATGCCGGACATTTGGGTGGTTTCACCCGAAAGCTTCTACGCCGATATGGTGGCGCAGATCGACACCTTCGAGGGCGTGGCCGCGGCCACGATGTATCGCGGCGAGGGCTGGCGCTTCATGCAGCTCGGGCGATTCATCGAGCGGGCGCAACTGCTTGCCGCACTGCTGTTGGCGCAGCTCGATGCCGCAGAGCATGTCGAGGAGGCTTCCGACGCGGACTGGACCGGCTTGCTGCGCCTCTGCCACGCCTTCGAGGTCTACAACCGCCGCTACAGCGTCGCCGTGCAGCCGCGCCAGGTGCTGGATCTGCTGGTCACGGACCCGCGCCTGCCGGACTCGCTGGGCCGATCCATTGACCGCGCCGCGGAGGAAATCGACGCGATCGGCCCGGGTCCCGACCCGCACTCCAGCGGCGCGCTGCAACGCCTGGCCGGTCGAATCGGCGGCGTGATCCACTACCAGTGGCCCGACCACGACGACGGCCAGGCGCTCCTGGAGCAGGTGCGTACGCATTGCTACGAGCTTCACGATCGGGTGACGGCCGCGTATTTCGACTACGCGATCGAAGACGCTCCCGTGCGCTGATTCGATGGTTGGCCCCGCCACCTACGACATCGAGCACGTCACTCGCTACCGCTACTCCTCGCCCGTGAGCGGATGCGTGATGTCGCTGTGCCTGGAGCCACGGCAGGACGCCGGCCAGCGGCTTCTGCACGTGGAAATCGATACCGACCCCCCAGCCCCCACGAACGCCGAGGCCGACAGCTTCGGCAACACCAAGCACGTGCTCAACATTCACCGGGAGCACCGTGCCCTCGCGATCACTGCCCGCGCCACCGTTGAGCAAACCCCGGCGCCCCCGCTGCCGGAGTCGCTTGGTGCGAGCGCCTGGGAAGAGATTGGTGGGTGGCAGGACTCATTCACGCTTTGGGACTTTGTCCGACCCAGCGCGCTGACCCAACCCTCGCCGGCGCTGAGCGTCTTCACGGCGCGACTCGGCATCGAGCCGGCGGACGATCCGCTGCATTCCGTGCAACGGCTATCGAACCTGCTCTACCGCAACCTCGACTACGTGCCGGGAAGCACTTCGGCGATATCGCCGGTCGATCACATCCTGGAATCAGGCCGCGGTGTCTGCCAGGACTACGCCCATGCCATGATCGCCATCGCGCGCTCCTGGGGCGTGCCGACGCGGTACGTGTCCGGCTACCTTCACCTCTCCGATATCGAGGATGGCGACGCGCCGGCGCCGCAGACAGCGAGCCATGCATGGGCCGAGTGCCTGCTGCCCGAGCTTGGGTGGGTTGGCTTTGACGCCACCAACGACCGCCTGGCCGGTCTCGGACATATCCGACTGGCGGTCGGTCGTGACTATCGCGACGTGGCCCCGACGAGCGGCATCTTTCGCGGCGGTGGCGAGAGCCGCATCGAGGTGGAGGTTCGGGTCCGGCCCCACCGGGCAGGCTGACGGGAGCCGCACGGGAGACGGGCTGGGTCGGGGGCATAGCGGTCGGTTCGTAGAATTGGGCATGCAGCGGCAGCCGCAATCGGACGAGCGTTCAGACCACGACGAACCGTCGACAGACGGGCTGAATCCGCAGCAGCGGACGGCGGTCGAGCACCTGGTCGGTCCGCTGCTCGTCTTTGCCGGCGCCGGGACGGGCAAGACGCGCGTCATCACGCACCGGGTGGCCAAGCTCGTCGCGCACGGAGTCGCCCCGTGGCACATCTTGGCGGTCACGTTTACCAACAAGGCGGCGAATGAGATGCGCGAGCGCATCATCGACCTTGTGGGACTCTCGGCGGGCGGCGTCAACGTCGGCACCTTCCACGGCCAGTGCCTGCGGATTCTGCGCCGTGACTTTCACCGCATCGGCTGGGAGTCGGAATTCTCGATCTACGACGCGACCGATCAGCTTCGGGCCGTCAAGCAGGCCATGTCGGACCTGGACATGCCGCTGAACACCATCAGCCCGCAGGCCGTGCGAAATGAAATCTCCCGCGCCAAGGACGAGCTGGCAACGCCGCACGAATATGCGGAGCGCGCCGACGGCTTCTTTCAGGAAACGACCGCCAGCATCTATCACCGCTACCAGCGCATCCTGCGGAATGCACAGGCGGTCGACTTCGGCGACATGATCGCCTACGCGGTTCGGATACTGCGCGAATCGCCGGAAGCGCGAACTGCCTACCACGACCGTTTCCGCTTCATCTTGGTTGACGAATACCAGGACACGAACCGCGCGCAGTACTACTTCGTTCGCGAGCTGGCCGCCGGTCACGGCAACGTCTGCGTGGTGGGCGACGACGACCAGAGCATTTACTCGTGGCGCGGCGCCGACATTCGCAACATCTTGGAATTCGAGAACCAGTTTCCGGCGGCGTCGGTGGTTCGGCTGGAGCGCAACTATCGCTCGACGAAGCGAATTCTCGCGGCGGCGAACGAGGTGATCTCGAAGCTCGCCACCCGCGCGCCAAAGACGCTGTGGACCGATCGGGACGACGGCGACGCGCTGGGCGTCATCGAGGCACTCGACGAGGACGACGAGGCGCAGCAGGTCCTCGAGGTCGTTCGCAAGCTGACCACGGATCAGCAGGTGGCCCGGCGCGATATCGCCATCATGTACCGCACGAACGCGCAGTCACGGGCCTTCGAAGAGCTGTTCGTGCGTCTGGGCGTGCCCTACCAGCTTGTCGGCGCAACGGAGTTCTACAACCGCAAGGAAGTGCGCGACGTCATGGCGTACCTGCGCGCGGTGGCGAATCCGCGCGACCTGCTGAGCTTCGAGCGCATCGCCAACGTGCCCCGGCGCGGGATCGGCGCCACTACGCTGAAAAGCCTGCGCGCGTGGGCCGAGCAGACGGGTCTGGCGCCCGGCGAGCTGGTGCGCTGGCTGGCGCAGCAGGCCGATGCGCCCGACGCCGTGCAAGCGGAGGCGCCGCTGGCCGGCCGGGCCCGCCGTGCGCTGACGGAGCTGGGTCGGGTCATGCGCAAGCTCGACACGCTGGCGACCGAGCTTCCAGTGGGCAGCCTCATCAACGCCGTCGTGCAGGAAACCGGCTACGACGACGTGCTGGACAACGACCCGGACCGTCCGGAAGAGCGCTGGGAGAACGTGGTCGAGCTGGCGGCCGCCGCCGGCAAGTACGACGAGTTCGAGCCCCGCGAAGGTCTGCAGCGCTTCCTCTACGAAGCGGCGCTCGTGTCCGAGGTCGACAACCTGGCCGAGCAATCGGAAGCGATCACCATGCTCACCTACCACGCCGCCAAGGGATTGGAGTTTGGCGTCGTGTTCATGACGGGAATGGAGGAGGAATTGTTTCCTCACATCAGGTCCCACGACGACCCGGATCAGATGGAGGAAGAGCGGCGCCTGGCCTACGTGGGCATCACCAGGGCACGGGACCGCCTCTTCATGTCCTATGCGCGGTTCCGGTCTGGGTGGGGTACTCCGGTGCGCTTTCCTTCGCGGTTTTTGAACGACATTCCGCAGGAGCACCTGGTCTACGAGCGTCGCCTGAATGAGCAGCCGGGCATTCCGTCCATTGGCCCGGTGAGCTCGCAGGCCGAGCCGCAGGCGCCCACGGAGCGTACGTTTCGGGACGGCCAGAAAGTGCGGCATCGCGTGTTCGGCGAGGGACTGGTCGTGGCCGGCAAGGTCACGCGCTTCGACGAAGAAGTGACGGTCATGTTCGAGACCGCCGGCCTCAAGCAGCTTGCCGTGAACCTCGCCAACCTGGAGGCCCTCAACTGAGCGGCGCGTTCACTGAATGGACGTTCATCTTCGACTTCGACGGCACGGTGAGCCCGGCGGACATGGGCCACGTGCTGTTCGACGCGCTGGCAACCCCTGAATGGCGGGTTATCGACGACCGTTGGATCCGACGTGAAATCCCGACCAGCGTGAGGGCTCGCGCCCAATTCGACCTGGTGGAGCCCGACCTCAGAGCGATGCACCGGCTCATCGACCGGCAGGCGGTCGATCCCGCGTTTCCCGCGTTGGCGCGAGGACTTCAACGCGCCGGCGCCGACGTGCGCATCGCCAGCGACGGCTTCGCGTTCTACATCAGCCGCATGCTGGCGGCAGCCGGTCTGGCCGATCTGCCGGTGGATTCGAATCGTCTCGAGGTGCGCGGCGGCGCCATCGTGCTCGGATTCCCGTACGAGCGGGACGGATGCGGGCACTGCGGCATGTGCAAGGCTCTGCCGGTGCGGTGGGCGAAGGCGCGCGGGCGTCGCGCGGTTTATGTGGGTGACGGCTACTCGGACCGCTGTGCGGTCACCGAGGCCGACGTGGTCTTCGCCAAGGACAGTTTGGCCGCTCACTGCCGGGCGAACGGCATTCCTTACCATGCCTTCGCGAGTCTTTCCGATGTTCAAGCCTGGGTGACCCACCGATCCGACACCGACACTCCCTACGGCTGACATGACCTTCCGCGAGCTTGCCGTCATCTTCGAGCGCCTGGATGAGATCAGCGCGCGCAACGCCATGATCGACATCCTGGCGGAGGTATACGGCGCGGTTGGGCCGGATGAAGCGGCGCAGGTGACCTACCTGATTCAGGGGCGATTGGTTCCCAAGTTCGTCGACCTCGAGTTCGGCGTGGCCAGTCGGCTCATGATCGAGGCGCTGGCGCTGGCGTTCGACCGGGACCGCGCAGAGATCGAGGCCGTGTCGCGAGAGACGGGCGATCTCGGCACGGCGGCGGAGCAACTGACGAGCCACGAGGGAGGCGATTTGTCGGTGGGCGAGGTCTTCGAGCGCCTGCGCGAGGTGGCCGAGGCCGAGGGACCAGGCTCCCAGGAACGCAAGGTGCAGGGAATCGCCGCCATCCTCCAGGAGCTGGACGCGCGCTCGAATCGCTACCTGCCGCGGATTCCGCTGGGCCGCCTGCGGCTGGGCGTGGGCGATCCCACGGTGATGGACGCGCTCTCGGTCGCCAAAGTGGGCGACAAATCCGAGCGCAAGGTGATCGAGCGCGCCTACAACCTGACCAGCGATCTGGGTCTGGTCGCGCACGACTACGTCGCCGAAGGCCGCGCCGCCATGGAAGCCGTTGACGTGCGCGTGGGCTATCCCGTGCGCATGGCCCAGGCCGAGCGCCTCTCGAGCGGCGCCGAGATCGTCGACAAGATCGGGCGCGCGGCGGTGGAGGCGAAGTTCGACGGCTTCCGGGTGCAGATTCACCGCAACGGGACGACGGTCAGCATCTACAGCCGGAACCTGGAGGACATGACGGGAATGTTCCCCGAGGTCACGGAATCCGTGCTGGCCCAAGTGCGCGCCGAACAGGCGATCTTCGAGGGCGAGGCGATGGGCGTGGACCCGGACAGCGGAGACTTCCTGCCCTTTCAGGTCACTGTGTCGCGCAAGCGCAAGCACGGCATCGAGGAAGCGGCGGCCACCATGCCCCTGACCGTGCAAGCGTTCGACGTGCTCTACGACGGCGAAGACGTGACCACGCTGCCGTTCAGCGCGCGGCGCGAGCGGCTCCAAGCGCTGATAGGGCCCGGCGAAGGCGTGGTGGTGTCAGAGGTGCTCGAAACCGAGGATCCGGAAGAAATCGATCGGTTCTTCGGCGCGCGCGTAGACGAGGGGCTCGAAGGCGTGCTGGCCAAGCGGCTGGATGCCCCCTATGAAGCGGGGAAACGCAACTTCAACTGGATCAAGCTCAAACGCAGCTACTCGGCGGCGCTCAACGACACGCTCGACTGCGTGCTGATCGGATACTGGCGCGGTCGAGGCAAGCGCGCCGCCTGGGGCATCGGGGCGCTGCTGAGCGCGGTGTGGGACCCCAAGAGCGAGACGTTCAAGACCATCGCGCGCATCGGCACCGGCTACTCGGACGAGGAATGGGTCCGAATCCGGGAGATGCTGGACGCCCACGCGGTGCCCGAGCAGCCGGCGTCCGTGGACTCGCACGTGACGCCGGACGTGTGGAGTACTCCCACCCATGTCGTCGAGGTGCTGGCCGATGAGATCACGCTGAGCCCCACCCACACCGCCGGTCGCAGCGAGACACAGCAGGGTATGGCGCTGCGCTTTCCGCGCGTGCTGAACTTCGTGCGCGAGGACAAGGACCCCACCGACGCCACGACGGTTGCCGAGGCGAGGGCCATGTTCGAGCAGCAGACGGGGAAGGCCGGCGGGGGCTAAGGTCGCTTTACCGTCCTCATCTGTCATTCCGAACGAACGTGAGGAATCTAAGGACGCTGCGCCGTTTCTCCTGCTCCCTAGATTCCTCGCTTTGCTCGGAATGACAGGGGAAGGGCCCGGTGGCCCGCGCTGCGTGCAGCGTGGGACCGGCCGTCCCCTCGCCCTATCCCTCTCCCCGCCGGAGAGGGGACCGGACTGGCTACGCCTACCGCTCCGGCTCGATCACGAGCGGGTGCTTGGGCTGGTAGATCCCGATCCAGGCGTCGCCGGGAACCTCGATCCGCGTGGCAATGCCCCACTCTTCTTCATGGATCGGTTCAATGAGCTTGACGCCCTTGGCTTGAAGCCGGGCCACCGTGGCGTGAATGTCGTCGCAGAGCAGGTGCAGCTCGTGGTCGCGGTCGCCGTCCTCCGGATGGAGCCCGACCTCCGTGGGCGGGAGCGCAAAGACGAGCCAACCGTCGCCGGCGTTGACCCAGGGAAACTCCAGCACGTCGCGAAAGAAGGCCCGCGCGGCCTCGGCGTCCTTGGTGAAGATCAGTGAGTGGACTCCGATGAACATTTGTAGTTCTCCGATTCGTCGGGCGGCGTTTCCATCTTGCCCGACGGCTGAATCCTAGCGGTGCCTGCCGCGGCTGGTTCAAGCTAGGCTGGACTCGCACGGCGGCATGGAGCGGCAGATGTCTCTTTCGGGCGGCTTCCGGCTCGACGGCCGCCGCGCGCTGGTCACCGGCGCCAGCCGCGGGATCGGGCGAGCCATCGCCGAGGCGTTCGCCGAGGCGGGCGCGGACGTGGCGCTGGCCGCGCGCACCGTGTCCGACCTCGAGACGGTTGCGGCGGCGGTCGAAGCACACGGCCGTACCGCGGTCGTGCTGCCACTGGACGTGCGTGACGTGGCTGCGGTCGAAGAGGCCATCGCCAAGGCCGGCGAAGCGCTGGGCGGGCTCGACATCCTGGTGAACAACGCGGGGGTCTACTTCCACGCCACTGTCGACGAGCTCACGCCGGAGCAGTTCCAACTGGTGCTCGATGTGAACCTGCGCGCCGTCGTGTTCGCCATGCAGGCGGCGCGACCGCTGATGCGGGCGGGCGGCGGCGGCGTGGTCATCAACATCAGCTCGGTCGCCGCGGAGAAGGGGGCGCCTAACGTCTATGGCGCCAGCAAAGCGGCGCTGGAGAGTTTCACCCGCGGCGCCGATCGCGACTGGGCGCTGGACAACATCCGCTGCGTGGCGATCGCGCCGGGAATGATCGACACGGACATGGAGGCGGAGGTGTTGGCCGACCCGGCGCGCATCGATCCGGTGATCGCGACCACCGCGCGCCGCCGCGTGGCCCAGCCGGGCGAAGTCGCCGCTGCCGCGGTCTTTCTGGCCTCACAAGCGGCCGATTTCATCAGCGGCGCCGTGCTCAACGTTGACGGCGGCCGCAGCGCGCACTACTAGCCATGAATGACGCCTTCTCGCTTGCCGGTCGCCGGGCGCTCGTCACAGGCGCCAGCCGTGGGATCGGACGCGGCATCGCCCTGGCGTTCGCCGAGGCCGGCGCCGACGTGGCCATCGCGGCGACGGACTCCCGGAAGCTGACCGAGGTCGCCGCCGAGGCGCTGCGTCATGGAGTTGCCGCACATCCGATAACCGTCAACCTCGCGGACGTCAGAGCCGTAATGGACATGGTTGACCAAGCTCGTTCCGCCATGGGTGGGCTGGACGTGCTGGTCAACAATGCGGCGGTCCACGGCGGTGATGCCGCCACGGACACCACCGTCGAGGAGTTCGAGCGCCTGGTGAATGTCAACCTGCGGGCGCCGGTGTTCGCGGCGCAGCGGGCGGGAACCTACATGCGGGCCGCGGGCGGCGGCGTGATCATCAACATCGGATCGACCGCCGCGGTGCGCGGACTGGGGGTCTACGGCGCGGTCAAGGCCGGGCTCGAGTCCTTCACCGACGGGCTGGCCCGAGCGTGGGGGCCTGACGGCATTCGCGTGGTTGCCATCCAGCCGGGACTCATCAGCACCGACGCGACGGCGTCCCTGGAGCAGGACGCGGAACGGCTCGAACGATTCCTGAGCCAAACGCACCTGCGGCGCATCGGCCAGCCGCGTGACGTGGCCGGCGCCGCCGTATTTCTGGCGTCGGACGCGGCCAGCTTCATCACGGGTGTCGTGCTTCCGGTTTCGGGTGGTCGCGTCTATAAGCTCTAGGCGGCCCAATGCCTATAATTCGGCTCGGTTCGCCCCACCCAATTCCCCCATGATCGACCGCGAGCAAGTGGTGCACGTCGCGGCCTTGGCGCGTCTGGCGCTCTCCGAGGCCGAGATCGACCGCATGCAGGCCGACCTGCAGCAAATCCTGCAGGCGTTCGAGGCGCTCAATGCGCTTGACGTTTCCGATGTATCGCCCACGGCGCAGGTGATTCCGCTGGCGACCGTCGAGCGACCCGATGCCACCGAGGCGCCGCTCTCGCGCGACGACGTGATGCGCAACGCGCCGCGAGTCGAGCGGGACCAGATTCGCGTTCCCGCCGTGCTGCCGGAGGACTAGCGGGCGTGCCTGACTGCCGGGTCGGCAGGGAGTCGCCACATGGCTGACGATCTCTTCCGGCTCACCGTCGCCGAAGCGGGGGACGCGCTGACGGCCGGCGACATCTCCTCGGTCGATCTCACTCGCAGCGTGCTGGATCGAATCGACGCCGTCGACGCGCGCACCGGCGCCTACTTGCTCGTGACCGCCGACGCCGCGCTGGCACAGGCCGCGGCGGCCGATGTGCGACGCGCGCGCGGAGAGGCTGGTCCGCTGCTGGGCATCCCGCTGGCGATCAAGGACGTGCTCTGCACCGACGGAGTCACGACAACCTGCGCCTCGCGCATTCTCGAAGGCTTCGTACCGCCCTACGACGCCACGGTCCTTGCGCGCCTCAAGGACGCCGGCGCCGTGCTCGTGGGAAAGACGAACATGGATGAGTTCGCCATGGGGTCGTCGAGTGAGAATTCGGGCTATCACCCGGTGCGCAATCCGTGGGACCTGTCCAGGGTGCCGGGGGGATCGAGTGGCGGATCGGCGGCAGCGGTGGCCGCGGACGAATGCCTGGCCGCGCTTGGCTCGGACACCGGCGGCAGCGTGCGTCAGCCCGCCGCGCTGTGTGGGTGCGTGGGCCTCAAGCCGACCTACGGTCGCGTGTCGCGCTATGGGCTGGTGGCGTTCGCGTCCTCGCTCGATCAGGTCGGTCCACTCACGAAGTCGGTACATGACGCCGCCGTTCTCCTCGCGGCCACCGCCGGACACGACCCGCGCGACGCCACGTCGCTGCCGGAGCCGGTGCCGGACTTCGCGGCGCAGCTCGCCGGCAATGTCGAGGGACTTCGCGTGGGCGTGGCGCCGGAGTACTTCGGTGAGGGCATTGACGCGGGCGTGGCCTCGGCGGTTGAGGGCGCGATCGCCGTGCTGGAAGCCAACGGCGCGGAGATTCGTGAGATCACGCTGCCCCACACCGAGTACGCGCTGCCGGTCTACTACGTCATCGCTCCCTCCGAGGCGAGCGCGAACCTGGCCCGCTACAACGGCGTGAAATATGGGCTGTCCGACCCGCAGGCCGTCGACGTGGACGAGATGATGGCCACGGTGCGCGCCCAGGGCTTCGGCGCCGAAGTCAAGCGACGCATCATGCTCGGAACGTTTGCGCTCTCGTCCGGCTACTACGACGCCTATTACCTGCGCGCCCAGAAGGTGCGCACCCTCATCAAGCAGGATTTCGACACGGCCTTCGAGTCGGTGGACGTGATCGCCGCACCGACCTCGCCGACCACCGCGTTCGAGCTCGGCGGGCGAACCGCCGATCCGCTGGCGATGTACCGCGCCGACGTGCTCACGCTGCCCGCGTCGCTCGCGGGCCTGCCAGCCATCAGCGTGCCGTGCGGCTTCGTGGATGGATTGCCGGCGGGCCTGCAGCTCATCGCTCCGCCGCTGCAAGAGGCACGCCTGCTGCGCGCGGCGGACGCCTATGAACGACTTCGGCCAGAGGCCCCGGCGCCGCGGCAGGCGGTGGAGGCATGACGGAGCAAGCCGGCTATCGCGTGGTCATCGGACTTGAGACTCACGTGCAGCTCAAAACCGCCAGCAAGATGTTCTGCCGCACCAGCGCGGCCTATGCCTCCGCGCCGCCGAACTCCTTGGTGTGCCCCGTATGCCTTGGAATGCCCGGCGTTTTGCCGGTGATCAATGCGGCCGCGGTCGATCTCACGATCATGACGGGCCTCGCCCTGCACAGCGAGATTCCGCCGCACGCCAAGTTCGACCGGAAGAACTATGCCTATCCGGATTTGATGAAGTGGTATCAGATTTCGCAATACGATCTGCCGCTGTGCGTCGGCGGCTGGCTGGAGATTGCCGCGACCGGCGAGACCCGGCGCATCCGCATCACTCGCGTTCACCTGGAAGAGGACACCGCCAAGCTGACGCACGTGGTCGGCGATGACGGCCAGCCGGCGAGTTTGATCGACTTGAATCGCTCTGGCGTGCCGCTGATGGAGATCGTCACCGAACCGGACATCACGAGCGCCGAGGAGGCGATGGCCTACGGCCTCAAGCTGCGCAACATCCTGCGCTGGCTCGGCGTGTCGACGGCCAACATGCAAGACGGCGCGCTGCGGATCGACGCCAACGTGTCCGTGTGGCCGATCGGCGCCGAGGTCGGCGATACAAAGGTCGAGGTCAAGAACATGAACTCTTTCCGGGCGCTGGGCCTGGCGCTGGACTACGAGATCGAACGCCAGATCGGCCTGTTGGAGCGCGGCGAGCGGCTGGAGCAGGAAACACGGGGTTGGGACGAGAGCGCCGCCCGCACCGTTTCCCAGCGCACGAAGGAGTACGCCCACGACTATCGCTACTTTCCGGAGCCCGACCTGCCGCCGCTTGAGATCACGCGCGAGCGGGTGCGGCGTCTGAGGGAGCGAATGCCGGAGCTTCCCGATGCCTTTCGGCAGCGCCTTGTGGCGGAACTTGGCGTGGCTGCGGCGGACGCCGACGAGCTAGTCGAGGACCGTGACCTCGCCGCCTACACCATGGACGTCATCGAGCGCCATGCCGGACCGGCGGCGGAAGTCGTGACCTGGGTGCTGCAGGACGTGCGGCGGCTGCTCAACGCGCGGGAGCTGGAGTCTCAAGCCATCCCCATTTCCGGGGCCGAGATGGCGGAGCTGCTGGCGCTGAGAGCCAAGGGCGATCTCAGCAGCACGATGGCCGGCACGGTGCTCGAGGAGATATTCGCCACCGGAAAGTCATTGGAAGAGGTTGTGGCCGCGCGTGGCCGACAGATCAGCGATACCGATGCGTTGGCGGAAATCGCCCGCGAGGTCATGGCCGCCAACCCGCAAGCGGTTGCGGACTACCATGCGGGGAAGGACCGCGCGGTTCAATTTCTGATGGGCCAGGTCATGCGACGCACGCGAGGCCAGGCAAATCCGGGCAAGGTGACCGAGTTGCTGCGCGCGGAGCTGGGCCGTGACAGCGGCGAATGAAGTGGGAATGGGCGCTATGAACGCGACGCACTCGACCGGCCCCGAACCCAGCGCCTACGAAACGGCGCTGCGCCAGTATGACGAGGCGGCGGAGCTTCTCGGGCTGGACGCCGACGTGCGTGAGATTCTGCGCCGCCCAAAGCGTGAATTGGTCGTCAACTTTCCCGTGGAGATGGACGACGGCGGGATCCGCATGTTTCGCGGATACCGCGTGCACCACAACATCACGCGAGGTCCGGCCAAGGGCGGCATTCGCTACCACCCGCTGGCCGATCTCGACGAAGTGCGCGCCCTGGCCATGTGGATGACGTGGAAGTGCGCCGTCATGAACCTGCCCTACGGCGGCGCCAAGGGCGGCGTCGAGGTCGATCCGCGCGGGCTCAGCTCGGCGGAGCTCGAAAATCTGACGCGACGCTATGCCAGTGAGATCGCCGTTCTCATCGGGCCGGAATTCGATATCCCGGCGCCGGACATGGGGACCAATGCTCAGGTCATGGCGTGGATCATGGACACCATATCAATGCACGCCGGCCACTCGATTCCCGCCGTCGTCACCGGCAAACCGGTGGTCGTCGGCGGGTCGGAAGGACGGGCATCGGCCACGTCCCGAGGCATGCTCGAAGTCACCCTGGCGATGCTGAAGCGCGAGGGGCGCGATCCACGCGGCCTGCGAGTGGCGGTTCAGGGCGCGGGAAATGTTGGGATGGGCGCGGTGCGGCTCTTCCACGAAGCCGGCTTCACCATTGTCGCCGTGAGCGATAGCGAGGGCGGCGCCATTCGCGAAACGGGGCTCGATGTGCCTGCCGTCGTGCGCCACGGCGCTGCCGGCGGACTGATGAAAGACCTGCCCGACGCCGACCGGATCAGCAATCGCGAGCTGCTCGAGCTTCCCGTGGACATTCTGGCGCCGGCGGCCATCGAGGGGCAGCTCACGGCCGCCAACGCTTCACAAGTCAAGGCCTCGATGATTGTCGAAGGCGCCAACGGCCCGACGACGCCGGCGGCGGATCTGGAGTTCGCCGATCGCGGGATCACCGTGATCCCGGACATCCTGGCCAACGCCGGCGGCGTGACGGTGTCCTATTTCGAGTGGGTGCAGGACCTGCAGCAGTTCTTCTGGACCGAAGCCGAGATCAACGAACGATTGGGCCGCCAGATGCGGGACGCGCTCGAGAGCGTCGCCGCCACCGCCGCGGAGGCGGGGGTCAACTTGCGCCAGGCGGCTCACATGCTGGCCATATCCCGCGTGGCCGAGGCCACGCGGCTGCGGGGGGTTTACCCGTAGCAGCGCCGGTTCCGGCTGCCTGAACTAGTTGGCCGCGCCGTCGCGCACGGCCTGCCACGAGAATGGGCGGCCATCGTCAAAGACGGCCCCAACGTCCGCGAACGCGTCGCGCCCTTCGTCGGCGGGGTTGTAGAGCCGTGTCGGCGAGTTGAGGAGCACGGCGGCCTCGTCGCCAACGACCATGAAGCCGTGGTGGACGAGGCGCGGAATCAGGACGCAGTGCTGCGCGTCGTCGCCGGAGATTTCTCCGAGCGGCAGCAAATCGAGCGTCCCGCGCGTCGGCGATTCGGTCCGGCCGTCCCACAGGGCAAGCACGATTGAACCGGCCGCCACGATGAAGCGGTCTTCCTGGTGCCGATGCACATGCCATTCGTCCTCGTCGCGGGCCAGTCCGGCCGGGGTGACCGAGTAGTAGGTTTGCGCAAACGCCCGCGTGTCCGGGTCGTAGATGTCGGGCCAATCGGTTCGAAGGATCTCGACAAGGGTTCCTGATTCGTCCCGATTGACCCTCAGCGGCCGTGCGACCGCATCATGGATCCGGAGGTGAAACCGCACCGGTCTCCTCGCTCTCCACGCCTGGCGATGCAGTGTAGGTGAACTCAGCCCGCCTCCGGACGGCGTGGAAATGTTTTGACATTTGTCGGGCGGCGGAGTGCTAGCATGCACAGGCGACTTTGAGGACGGGTCAGGCACTGATGCCTCGCACGAGTCCGAGCCCCGCGACGCGGATGTCGTACCAACGACGGCAGCGCGTCCGGGACACCGCCATGAGCATGGCAAACACCATTGGCGCCAAGTATTCGGATTTGCGCGTCACCATCGACATGGAGAGCGTGGACGGCGAGGACGCGTTCGTCTGGATCGAGGTGTTGCGGGGACTGCGTCCGGCGGAACTCCCCACGTTCATTGACCGTCTGGCGCGGCAGTGCGCCCGCCGTACCGGCTTTTGGATCGTGCCGCGGATCGTCAGCACGAGTATCGAGTCGCAGCCGGAATTGCGTCTGCGGCCGCGTGTCGGCTCCGCTCGACCGTCCGTGACTTAGCGGCTAGTGCTCTAGCTCGTCGATAGCAACTCGCCGGCCGGCGGCGTGCGACTCATAGGCGGCATGCACAATCTCAACCGCCCGGCGTCCGACATCCCCCGGCGATGAGTTGGAGTCCGTGAGCCCCAACGTCAGCTCCACCAGTTCGTGGGGCGGTCCGTCACAGCGATAGGCCCCATCGTCCGCGCCAACGGCGAGCTCTTGATTGACCCCATCGTCCCGGAATACGGCTAGCCGCGCCCGGTCGATGTCGTAGAGCAGCGCGCCCTCGCTGCCGAAAATGCGCAGGTCGAGTTGGAAGCGCCCGCCCACCGGAACCGCGGCCGTGCCCGAAACCGACGCCAGGGCGCCGCCGCGAAAGTGCACCGTCAGGGCGTTGTGCAGATCGATTCGCGCGCCGCCATCCGCCATGGCCGCGTACACAGCCTCGGGTTCGAGGTCCGTGAGCCAGGTGAGCAAACCGAGGGCGTGGCTGAGCTGCGCCTGGCCGTAGCCCCCTTGGGAAAGCTCGGGGTCCGTGTAGTTGTCGAACTCCGGCGCCACCAACGGCGGCTCGCCGAAGCGGAAGGCCGTGCCCATGAAGAATTCCTTCGACGGCGACCCCATGTGACAGGCCACGTGCTCGACTTCACCCACCGCGCCGCTGTCCATCAGTTCCTTGGCGCGCACGGTGAGCGGACGGTGATGCCAGCCGTACGACACCAGCAGATGCCGTCCGGCGTTGCGTGCCAGCGCGACCAGGCGACGCGCGTCCCCGGCGCGTGTGCACATGGGCTTCTCGACGAGGACGTGGCAGCCCGCCTGCAGCGCCGCGGCGGCATGAGCGAAGTGGTGGCGATGCGGCGAGGCCACGACGACTGCGTCGAGGTTGTGGCTCAGGAGGTCACTCACGTCCGGCGTTGCGTGTTCGAATCCGAAGTGCCGCTGCACCCGCGCGAGCACCGCGGCGTCGAGGCCGCACGCGGCCACCATCTCGACGTCGTTGCGCGCGGCCAGGAGCGGCATGTGGTTGGTGGTGGCCCACCAGCCCGCCCCAATGAATCCGATGCGGGCCTTGCGGCTTGGATGCTGGGGCCGGCGTGCGGCCTCCGCGATCATCTCGTCGGAGAGAATTCCGACGTCCGTGTACTGGGCCTCGTCGGCCGGCGTATCCGGCCCAGACTCACCGGTCATGCTGCGCCAATCTCCTTCGTGTCGGCCCGGGCGCTGTTGGCTGGTTCATGGACGAATGGCGTCCAGCGCCTGCCGCTGCTCGGCGGTGAACGACCAGCCCACGGCGCCGCACAGCTCGTCCACCCGTTGGGGCCGCTCGGTCTTGGGGATGGCCATTACCCGGTCGTGGTCCAGCAGCCAGCGGATCGCGACTTGCGCCGGGGTCTTGCCGGCCTCGTCAGCGACCTGCCGGACGACCGTGGATCCGGGTCCGGAAACGACCCGCCCCAGCGCCAGCGGCGCAAAGGCGATGACGGTAATGTCGTTCGCTTGGCAGTACGGCAAGACTTCGGCCTCGATCCGCCGATCGAGGACGCTGTAGGGGACTTGGTTCGCGACGAGCGGGGAGCTCTCCAGGGCGTCCTGGGCGTCCGCCATTTGCTGAACGTCGAAGTTGCTCACGCCGATGTGGCGAATCACGCCGTCGGCGACCAGTTGCTCCATCGCGGCCATGGTCTCGGTGATCGGAATCGTCGCGCTGGGCGAGTGAATCTGGTAAAGATCGATGACGTCGATGCCGAGTCGCTCGCGGCTGGCAAGCGCGTGCGATATCACGCAGTCATGCCTCAGGTTCTGCGCGCTGATCTTGGTGGCCACGAAGGCGGACGCGCCGGCCTCCCGCAGCTCGCGGCAGACGATGCGCTCGGCGGCGCCCGGCTCGTCGCCAACGGCGTTGTACGACTCGGCCGTGTCGATGAGGTTCGCGCCGAGCTCGATTGCGCGACCCAGCACCCCCGGCTCGCCGTGATAGCGGGCAGTACCGAACCCGATGCTCGGGATCAATTCGTCGGTGGGCCCGAGGGGGACGTATTCCATGAGAATCTCACTCGTCCATTTGGCCGCAGGCTCCCAGTGTAAGTCGGGGAGTTCGCTGGAGTCGCAGTTCTTGGCGTCGTCGGACAAGTGACGCGCCCGAACTTCCGCTACGGCTTGTCCGAATACACCTCGGAGTCGGGGAAGAAGTTGAACCAGCCGAACCAGTAGGCGAGATGGCCGGGCAGGCGTTCGAGGCGCTCACCGCTCGGTCCGAGCAGGGCGTCCTCGGCGACTTGCCAGACGGCGCCGTTCCCGTCGAGCAGCGTTTGCGGGTCGTTGCCCGCGATGAAGTCGAGGCTTCCCCCGTCGTAGGCCCGAACTTCGGCGCCTGCCGGCCAGATTGCCGGGGCGCCGAGAGTGCGGTCGCGGCCCTGACCCTTGAGATTGCCGCGCGGCGCCATGATCACCACGCGTTGACCCCCGAGCTCATCGTTCACGACGACTCGCTCCGTCAGCAGCTTGGTCGGGTAGGCGCGCCGCATTCCATTGATGGTGAGACCGAACACTCGGTCCTTGGTGCGCAGCTCCGGGCTGTCGAACGGCACGGGGAAACGCGTCTCCGGACTGGCGAAATAGGCGCCGTATGCGGCGCCGGGCGTATAGATACGCGCGTATCCGGTTTCAATATCGAGTGCCGGCGAGCCGGGGTGCTGCGCCGTCCAATCGGCCCACGTAGAGACGACGACCGGCAGGATGTTGAGCTGAATGTCGCTCGTCGCGAGGGGCCCGAGCACCGGCTCGCCGCTCAGTTGATTCCACAGTGATCTGGTGTTGCGGTCGTACATCAGCTTGTTGCTGCGCATGAGCAGGCCGGACGTGCCGAACGTGAACACCGTGTCGCCGACCCGGCCGTCAAACAGCACCCCGGCGCCGCACAGCGTGCAATAGGCCAGCGAGACGGGGACTCCGCCCACGACGTCGTTGGCCATCTCGTGCCAGTCGAGGATTCGCAAGGGATACGCCCGATGGTCGCCATTGATGGACACGCCGAAGAGCAGGTCATCGGGCTCGAGATAGTCGACGTCCGCCGCGGGGCGGAAGGCCGGGTTCTCCAAGGGTGGGATGCCGTCCACCCGCACGCCGCCCCAGAGGACTTCCTCGGAGCGAATCTTGCCCGGGTCCTCTCCTTGGAAGAACTCGGTCATGCGCGAATCGATGGCTCCTAGCAGCCAGCCCTTCCACTGCGCGAACCCTGGGGGCGCTTGCAGGTCGGACTTTGCGTACCACTCCGCCCATCCCGAGACATAGATGAACACCTGGCCGGTGAGCGCCTTGAGAGCGCCCAAGACGCCGGGGACGCCGGGTCCCTGGATGATGGCCAATTCGTTGAATCGAATGAGCTCGATGAGCACGGCGACAAACCGCTCGTCGCCGGACGCCACAATTGCGTCGACGATTGCCTTGGTGCGGGGCCTGTTCCGACGGTCCAACAGCCCATAGAGCAGCACGTCCACGTCGGCGTCGTCGAACGGCGGTTCGGGGATCGGTGCGTCGGTAATTGGTGTCGGCGCCGCCGTGGCAGTCGGTGGCGGCGTCGGTTCGGGGGCGGCCGTCGCCTTGGGTGGGGGAGTGGCGCGCGTGACCTCAGGCGCCGGGGAGACCGCGGGTTGAGCATCGGCCGTGCGCGTTGGCGGCAGGCGGCTTTCGGTGACGGTGGAATCGTCGTCGCAGGCTGCTAGCGCCAGCGCCGCGGAAGCGCCCACGGCGCCCAGCAGCACGTGGCGGCGGTTGATCGTAGGGCGCCTGCCACGGGGCAGGGGACGATCCGGTGAAATCCGAAAATCCCTCGAAGTCAATCCAACGTCATTGAAGCTCACTACGTGTGGCAAGTCTGGACGGTTTCCTCGCTTGTGGCGAATTGGCGGCGTTTCCTGCCATGCTGGTCGGCAGCCTCGCGCCCAACGCTCCAGGAACACCCATGCCCGAGCCCGACATCATCGACGCGCACGTTCACGTCTGGAGCGCCGACACCGCGCGGTTTCCGTTCGCGCCGGGCTTTGGACCCGAGGACCTGTGGTTTCCCAGCTTCGACGGCGCGGAGCTGGCGGCCCGCGGCGAGCCCGCAGGCGTGGGCCGGTTCAACCTGGTGCAGATGACCTGGTACGGCCTCGACCACTCGTACATCGTCGATCTCATCCAGCGCGACCCACGGCGCTTCGCGGGCACGGGGATCGTGCCCGCCATCGTGGACGTCGGTCTGCCGGAACCCGACCGCGCGATGCAAGCGCTGGCCCAGCAGGGCATTCGAGCATTTCGGGTGCGGGGACAATCGACACGCCCGGATGTGCCCGGAGGCGAGCAATGGCTTGACCATCCGGCGTTCGAGGCGATGTTTCGAATGTCGGCGGCAGACGACCTGCCGCTCAGCTTTCTGTGCGGGGCGGCCGACTTACGGGAGATCGATCGGATGTGCGCCCGGCACGGCGATGCGCCGGTGATCCTGGACCACCTGGCGCGCCTTGGACCGGCTACGGGGGCCACGGCCGAGGACGTGGATGCGCTATGCGCCGTGGCCCGCCACCCGCGGGCGATGGTGAAGGTGAGTGCGTTTGGCGCGCTGAGCCTGGACGGACCGCCGTATCTGGATATGTTGGCCATAGTTCGCCGGGTGCTCGACGCGTACGGGCCGGAGCGGTGCATGTGGGCCAGCGACAGCCCCTTGCAGACGGTGCCTCCGCATACCTATGAGACGTCGATCGGCCTGTTGGCCGAGCACGCAGACTTCCTCAGCGACGGCGACCTTGCCCAGCTGTTGCACGGCACGGCCGAGCGCGTGTTTTGGCCTGATTGATGGGTTTCGGCGCCCCAGTCATGAGGCACAATCGCCCGAGGTGACGGATTGGAGGCCAACGGTGGCAGGTGAATTTGACGGTCGCGTGGCCCTGGTTACGGGCGCGGCCCGGGGCATGGGACGAGCGATAGCGGAGCTCTTGGCGGCGCGCGGCGCGCGGGTAGCCGTGAACGACCTGAATCCGGAAGCGACGGCCGCGACGGCCCAGGCCTGCGGAGTCGAGTCGCTGGCAGTCCCCGGCGACGTCTCCGATCGGGACCGGGTGCGCGCCATCGTGGCGGAGGTGGCCGACCACTACGGGCGATTGGACGTGCTCGTCAACAACGCCGGCGTCGCCTTTCACCGCAAGATTCACGAGATCACCGATGACGAATGGTCGTTGGTGTTCGCGGTGAACGTGCAGGCGGTGTTCACGTTCATTCAAGCCGCGATGGAACCGATGGCCGCCAACGGCTACGGACGCATCGTCAACTTCTCGTCGACGGCGGGCAAGAACGTCAGCACGGTGGCAGGCGCCCACTACACGGCATCCAAGGCGGCGGTTCTGGGCATCAACCGTGCGGCGGCTCTGGAGCTTGCGGTGCACGGGATCACCGTCAACGCGGTGTGCCCGGGCATGATCGACACGCAGATGATCAAGGACGCTTGGCCCCAGGACCGCATCGACGCGTATATCCCATCCATTCCATTGCAGCGTCTCGGTCAGCCGTCGGAGGTGGCGGAGCTTGTGGCGTTTCTGGCATCCGAGCGCGCCGGCTACATCACCGGTGCGGCGGTTGACATAACCGGTGGGGAGTTGATGGTATGAGGGCCGGCGGCGTCGACGCGTGAGTCACTGGCGCGCCGCGGACGAAATCCAGGCCCGGTTGCGCGGGCCGGTGAATCCATTGCCGACCAAGTTCACACCGGATGGTGAGATCGACCCGGACGGCATGCGCGCCACTATCGACATCTCGCTCGACGCCGGCGTCGAGGTCATCATGCTCACCTGGGGCGAGGGGCTGGTGTCGTTGCTCACCGACGACGAGGTCGCCGAGATTCACCGCATCGTGATCGATCACGTCGGGCGGCGCGCGGTCACCATCGCCTGTGACGCGATGTGGGGGCTCAACAAGGCGCGCGAGTTCGCGGCACATGTGGACGACCTGGGCTTCGACCTGTACATGGCCCGCCCGGCCGAGTGGGCGCGAGGCACGCCCGAGTCGCTGGCGGATTGGTACCGCGACGTGTCGCAGCAAACGCGCGTGATGTTCGTGGGCGACGTGCCGCTGCGCACCTGCGAGCTGGTCGAGAACGAGCCGAACCTCCTGGCGTTCAAGGAGGACATCGACCTTGCCTACGCCCACGAGGTGTTGATGCGCTGGGGCGACCGCTGGCCGATGACCGGCGGCGGCGGGATGAAGCGCCACCACCTGCTGTGGCCTCACGGATGCCGCTCATGGCTGGATGTGTTCGTGCGCTCCTATCCGGAGCCGGCGATGACCTATTGGGACGCGCTGCAGCGGGGCGACGACGCCACGGCGTGGGCAACCATCGAGCGTTCCGAGTTGGCGATCGGTCCGCTGGTGGCCGCGTGTCGGGTCGGCGGCAACGGCTTCTTTGCGTCCATGGGCGAGGCGCATGGCGTATCGCCGCGCTGGCGGCGCTCTCCGGCGCCGAACCTCACCGACGAGGAGATCGCCGACCTGTGCGAGGCGCTGCGGGCACTGAATCTGGCCTGATGTCCGTGTCCGCCGGCTTGCATCCGACGCGCCCTTGACCGCGCGGCGACGACTGGCGCGAGTGGCGCGCCCGAGTTTGGTCGTTACTGGGCTTTTGTGTCTCCCCTGGCTCGCCCTGTTGGGTTGGTTGACCAGCGTTGCGTGGTTCATCACCGACGACGCCTTCATCAGCTTTCGCTATGTCCGCAACCTCCTCG
>JAPOVQ010000019.1 GCA_026708035.1 Chloroflexota bacterium
CCGCCTGGCGACGCCCCATGGTCCGCCCCGCCCCTGGGTTTATGCAAAGGTCTCCTCTGGGAGAGGGTTAGGGAGAGGGGCATCCGAGGCTTGGGCGTGGAATGCCGACGATTCAGGCAAAGGTCTTCCCGAAAGAGCCATCGAACGGATTGCCGCAGAGCCGACGGCCGACAACAGACCTGCGCTAAAGCTCAACCTCGTCCAGCGGCCAAATCGGCCGCCGCAGCCGCGTGTAGCGGTGCTCCCGCGGGTCGAAGCGATGCTGCGCCGGGAACGCCACCCGGTGCACGCTGCCGGCGATGGGCTCATAGGCGCCGCGAAAGTGGTTGGCCGACTTGACGCCGATCCACGACAGACGCTCGGGCTCGAATCCGAGCATGCGCGGTCCCTCCAAGTCGAACACTTGCATGCGGAGCGTCGTCACCGCCACGTGGACGCCGCCGATGCGCAGCAGCACCGACGGACCGAAGTCCTGCACCATCCCCGTATACATCGGACCCGTGATCGAAAAGCGCAGATCGAGCAGCCGCTCCACCACGGCGGTGGCGTGCACCGGCGGTCCCTGGTCCGGGGCCGACTTGCCGCCGATGTCCACGGTAATCTCGGTGCCCTCGCCGGCCTGCTGGGCAATGCCCACAACTTCCGGATCGCACAGCGTGACGATGAGGGCATTGGAAAGACCGGCATCGAGGAACGCCCGCAGCATGCCCACCGAGTCGCCCGGCGCGCCGCCGCCCGGGTTGTCCTGCGGGTCGCCAAACACGGCCGGCCAGCGGTTCACGGCCCGCGCCGTCCGCAACGCGTCGTCCCAGGAGTCGAGGTCGGGCAGGAAAAGGTCGCGCTGGTCGTAGATCCAGCCGCCGAGCGCGTCGGCCTCGCGCCGCGCCAGATCCGCGTCCCGGTCGGCGACCACGATGACGGAGGCCCCGGCGTCGTGGATGTCGGCCCACGGAAAGCCGGGCGCCACGGAGGCGGTGAGGATCCCGGGTTGCGTCTCCAGCGCGTGGGCGCGGGCGACGATGGTGTCGAACGGCTCGCGCCCGGTGAACTGTCCGCCCGTCCAAAGCATCGGCAGTTGCCGCCACGCCATCACGGGCGACAGCTCGCCGCGCAGCGTCCCCACGATCATTTGCGAGGCTTCGAGACCCCGCTCCAGGAAGTCGGTGTGCGGGTAGTTGTCGCAGGGAATGAGCGCGGTGGTGGCGTCGCACATGCGCTGGGTGATGTTGCCGTGCAGGTCCAGCGTGGAGATGACCGGCGGGTCGTCGCCGATCACCCCGCGGATGCCGCTGAGCAGATCGCCCTCGCCGTCCTCGACGTCCTCGATGACCATCGCGCCGTGCAGGTCCAGCAGCACGCCGTCCACCGGCCCCAGGTTCGCGAGGCGTTCCAGGAACTCGCCCTTCAGGCGCCGCCAGGCACCGGCCTCGACCGGCGCCGACGGCTCGGCGAACGTCCACAGCACCGGCGCCAGCTCGAAGTCGAACTCCTCGGCGCCTGCGATGAATCCCCCGGCGCCCGAGTTGACGCCGCGATGGACGTCGATGATCTCGTCGCCCCGCAGCAGCCCGCGCCCGGTCTCCGAAAACGCCTCATAGGGCGTCGCGACGGGCGTAAACGAGCTCGATTCGTGCGCGATGGCGCCGATGGCAATCCGCATGGCCAGAGTCCCGCGCAAGCGTCCCGCCGAACCGTTGCATGCCGCCACGCCGACCGTCAACGCGCCGGCATGTGCACCTGGCGGAGTTTCAGCGCGATCCGGCCGGAGTCCGCGCGCTCAGCCCCGGGAGCGTCAGGGGCGACATCCGACCCGTGCGCCCTCTGCCAGTCGAGTCCCTCGAGCCAATCATGGGCGGCTTGCTCGACATCGGATTCGGCGAGCCTAGTCACGGTCACTCCCTGATTCGGACCCGTGAGTCTTCCACAATCCAAAGCTGGCCTTTTGCGAATGACCTGGCAAGCGTCTCAATCAACATTGCCCCGATGTCCAAGAGATCATCACGCGTTTGCCTGGTCAGCCGAAAGACCACGATCCCGGAAACTGCCCTGGCGGATACATCCGGATGTCCGCGAAGTCGATGTCTTGGGTTACCAGTATTCGTTCCTCGCCAAGGCAGACTGAGGCGACTTCTGCATCCGTGGCTCCGCCCATGCCCTGGTCGAGGACCGTGACGGCGTCGTGGCCCGATTCCGTGAAGTGACGCTTGAGCTGAAGCGGCAAATTCTCGTCGAGCTTGAAGCGCACGGGGCTTCCCTATGCGCCCAACGGGGTCATCCGCTCCTTGGCCAACTCGGCTGCGTATTGCAGGGCCGCCTTGACTGCGTCGGCCGAAACGGAGGGGTAGCTCTCGGCGATCTCCTCAGCGGTCAATCCCGCGGCGAGATTGTCCAGGATCACCGTGACCATCACGCGGGTGCCGGCGATGCAGGCTTGGCCGTGACAGATATTCGGATCAACGGATATGTGCTCATGCCAGCTCATGGTCGACCACCTCCTGTACCGCCAGAGCTTAAACGTCGCGCGCCCGGCGTGTCAGGTGCGCTTTCTGGACCATGAGTCACGCGCCAACCGAGGTATTCACACTGGCCGCGAGCGGCGGCCTCAAACTCAGCTTCGCTGATGGTGGTCATGGGTAGTCCCACGGATTGACGACGTCGATGTCCATCCCGTCGAAGTCCCGCACGTTCCGGGTGGCGATGGCCAAGCCGTTGGCCTTGGCCGTTCCGGCGATGAGCGCGTCACCGACGTCGACGGCGTGCCCCGCGAGTCGCGCCTGCGCGCGGAGCTTGGCCGCCCATTCGGCGCCCGACTGGTCCGGGGGCAGCAGCCGGTCGTGGAAGGCGGCGAGGATATCCGCTTGCAGGGCGCGCAACGTTTCCAGGCGCCGGCCCGGGGTAAGTGTCGCCAGGCCGTATTCCATCTCGAACACGACGACGGACGATAGCCATAGGTCGTTTTCGTCATTGAGAAACCGGACCACCCGCGCATCGGGTTCGTCTCTAGTCAGTTCGGAAATGACGTTCGTGTCCAGAAGAAAACCCGTCAACGTTC
This sequence comes from Chloroflexota bacterium, assembly GCA_026708035.1. Lineage (NCBI taxonomy): Bacteria > Bacillati > Chloroflexota > Chloroflexota bacterium. Next base: position 3,053 of record JAPOVQ010000019.1, read on the forward strand.
GTCGTCATCCGCATAGGGAATCGGTCGATTCGAGCGCCGTTCACGGGGGACTTCCCAGTTCAGGCCCCGCGGCACGTTATCGATCAGCCACCGGCCCAAGTGCATCGCGGGAGGCGACTTTTCCCGCCACACGCGTTCGGGCACGACGACAAAGGGCCGCCGCAGGCCGATGCGCTGCGGTCCCTCCTCCTCGGCCAGCCGCAAGACTTCCGATAGCTTGGCCTTCGCCTCGGCGACGGTCCAGGTGCGGTCTGATGCTTCAGCGCTCAAGGGCAGGCCCTCCGTCGAATTTGGACTAGTCTAGTCTAGTCCATCTTCGCCCACGACCCAGCCGGAATGCGGGAACTCTGACCTTCAGCGCGCCGCCACGCGCTCCTGGCGAGACCTGGCGCGGGCACGGCGCTTGCGCCCGTTGTAGGCGTGGGCGGCGACGGCGAGGACGAATGCCACCCCAATCGCGACCGTGGGCCCGATCCAGGTGCCCGGCGTGATCCGCAGCCGGTGGGCGTAGGTGATCGGTCCGGGACCGCCGGAAACGTCGACCTGGATGGTCCAGTCCACGTCGTCCGGCGCGCGCTCGATCATCTCGTAGACCGTGCCGGTGTAGATCGCCTCCCAGGGACCCAGCAGGCCGTCGGGCGTCAGGGCCATGATCGAGACCTGGGCGTCGGTCACCCGCTCGCCGCTGCCGAGCTCACGCAGGTCGATGGAGTAGTCGAGCCAGCCCTCGTTGAGAATGGCGAAGGCCCGGATTTGATAGGGGCCGCGGTCGCCGCTGTAGACCAGGCTGCCGCCGTGGGCGGCGGCGGCGCTGGGGAGGGCGAGCATGATGAGGGCCACGACAATCAAGGCTGCGGTCCGACGCCTTGCCCAGAGGACGCGCCTCACGGTTCGAACGGACTGGATTCCGGCTTCCGCCGGAATGACGGAGGGGGCGACGCGCCGTTCTCGGCGGCCGAGAGCGAGCGTCTGAGATTCCTCGCTGCGCTCGGAATGACAGCGGGGGTGAGAGTGACGGAGGGGGCGACGTGCCACCGCTGAGTCGCGGATGACCCTCACCCTTGCCCTCTCCCTTCCAGGGAGAGGGAATTAGAGGCGGATCCCAAACTGCCCACCACGCGCTGCAGCGCGGCTTCGAGCTCCGACGCTCCGACCAATCCCTCGAACCGCGCGCTGACCACTCCAGCGGCATCGATCACAAACGTCCACGGCTCCGTTTGCAGACTCCAGGCCTTGAAGGCCGGCGTGGGCGCCAGGCGCCCCTCAGCGCGGGCAATCGCCAGGTCGAAGGGCTCCAGATGGACGAAGCGCACGCGGTCGGTGTAGGTCTCGTGCAGCGACGCCAGCTCCTCATAGACCGGCCCGCACATGTGGGAGACGCAGAAGCGCGGCGTGCTGAACTGCACGACGAGCGGCCGTCCCTCCCTTAGCGCTTCCGCCACGGTGACCGCGTACATGCCCAGCACGGGTTCCTCAGCGCTGGAGAGTTGCTCGACATCGGCGACATCGTCGAGCGTGGGGTGGTCGATCGGGGGCGCCGCCGTGCCGACGCCAGGCGCCGAGGGTTGCGCAGTGACGTTGAACGCGGCCTGCGCCCGGAACGCAGCGGCATCCGGCGGGTCGACCGTCAGCTCGGCGGACCAGATGCCCGGCGTGTCGAACTCGGCCGCCGCCACCACGTAGTAGCCCCGCGTGTCGACGTGCATGTGGACGAATCCGTCGTCGTGGATGTGCGGGGTCGAAGAGCGGGTCTCGTGAAACGCCGCGGGCCGCGAAAACTTGAAGTGCGTCGCCGGACCCTCGAGCAGCGAGAACCGGACCTCGACCGCGGCTTGGTCAATGCCGACGCCGTCGTTGGTGACCACCGTGAACGGAAACCGGTTGGGGCCGACCACGAACTCCGTCGCCGTGGTAAAGACGTTGATGTCGTCGCGCTCGGCGGGCTCGCCACAGGCCCCGGCCGCCATCCCCGCGACGGCGATTCCCAGGCTCATGAGCACGCGTCGACGCGGAACGCCAACAGGTGTGGGGTGTCTCACCGACGCCCACAGTCCGGCGACGGCAAGCTGATACCCTCGTGACTCATTCGCAGAGACGCCTTCGCACTATAGCGGGCAAGCCGAATTGGTAGCCGCACCAAAACTGACCGAGAGCGACCAGGATCACCTCCGCGCCATCTATGACGCCGGAGGCGCGCGCGCGCAGATTGCGATGGGCCGCGTGGCCGAGGTGGCGGGCAACTCGCCGGCATCGGTCACCGTGGCGGTCAAGCGGCTGCATGCGCGCGGCCTGGTGGACTACGAGCGCTACAAGGGCGTGCGCTTGACCCCCGACGGCGAGCGCATGGCGCTGGAAATGGTGCGTCACCACCGCCTGATCGAGCGGTTCCTGGTGGAGTTCCTCGGCTACGACTGGAACGACGTCCACGAGGAGGCCGACCGCCTGGAGCACGCGATCTCCGAGGAGTTGGAGCGCCGCATCGCCGCCAGGGTGTCGGATCCCACCACCGATCCCCACGGAGATCCCATTCCAACCGAGGCTCTCGAGGCGGTGGACGATGGAGCCTTCATGCTCACGTCCGCCACCGCCGGTCAGCGCGTCGCCGTGGCCCGGGTATCCGACCGTGACCGGGCGATTCTGGCCTACCTGACCGAGATCGGCCTGGTGCCGGGCGTGCGCGTCGACGTGTGTGAGCGCCTGCCGTTCGACGGTCCGCTCGAGATTCGCTTTGGCGAGCGCACCCATCACCTGGGCCGATCGGTTTCCGACCGCGTATTCGTGTTGCCGGACGAGTAGGACGCCGACGGCGGGCGGCAGCGGTGCGTGAGTGCCAATGGGACGTAGGGGCGGGTTTCAAACCCGCCCGCGCCCGACCATGTCGATGCCGGCCACGGCGCGATCCGGCCGCCACAGACCCCGCCTCGATACGGGCAGCCACAAGGGCTGCCCCTACACCGATTCACTTCCCGTAGGGGCGCCTCTTGTGGGCGCCCGTCCGCGCATTTGGGGCAGCCGCAAGGGCTGTCCCTACACCCGCTTACCGCCGATGCCGACTCATCCCGAGTAGGGGCGCCCCTTGTGGGCGCCCGTGACGTCCGGCTGATCCCCTGTACGGGCGCCTCTTGTGGGCGCCCGTCCGGTGGCGCAACTCGCCGAGGCGGAACACCGGCCGCTATGGGTCTAACTCCCTTAACGACCGAGGCCCCGCGCGATGGCGGGGCCTCGACCGTTCGGCGGATTGAACTAGAAGTCCATGCCGCCCATGCCGCCGCCGGCGGCGGCTGCTGCCGCAGCGGCTGCGGCGGCGTCTTCGTCCTCCGGCGCGTCGGCGATCAGGGCTTCCGTGGTGAGGATCATGCCCGCGATCGACACGGCGTTCTCGAGCGCGGACCGCGTCACCTTGGCCGGGTCGATCACGCCGGCCTTGACCAGGTCCACGTAGTCCTCGTCAACCACGTTGAAGCCGATGTTGCTGGAACCCTCGGATTCCTGGCGTCGGCGAACCTCCTCGATGACGACCGATCCATCGGCGCCAGAGTTGGTGGCAATCCAGCGCAGCGGCTCTTCGAGCGCCCGGCGCAGCGCCTGCGCGCCCACCAGCTCGTCGCCGCCGAGAGTGTCCTCGACGCCGTCGAGCGCGCTGGCGGCGTTGAGCAGGGCAATGCCGCCACCGGGGACGACGCCTTCCTCGATCGCCGCGCGCGTGGCGGACAGCGCGTCCTCCACGCGGTGCTTCTTCTCCTTGAGCTCGGTCTCGGTGGCCGCGCCCACGCGAATCACCGCAACGCCCCCGGCCAGCTTGGCCAGACGCTCTTGCAGCTTCTCGCGGTCGTAGTCGGAGGTGGTCTCGTCGAGCTGGCCCTTCAACTGCGTGATGCGGGCCTGCACGGCCGCCTCGTCGCCCGCGCCCTCGACGATGGTGGTGTCGTCCTTGTCGGCCACCACGCGCCGGGCCTGGCCGAGGTCCTCCAGGATGATGCCGTCGAGACGGCGGCCCATGTCCTCGGAGATGACCGTGCCGCCGGTGATGACGGCGATGTCTTGCAGCATCTCCTTGCGGCGGTCGCCGTAGCCGGGGGCCTTGACCGCCAGCACGTTGAGCACGCCGCGAAGCTTGTTGACCACCAGGGTCGCCAAGCCCTCGCCCTCAACGTCCTCGCCGATGACCACCAGTTCCTTCTTGCCGGCCTGGGTCACCTTCTCCAGCGTGGGCAGGATGTCGCTGACCGAGGAGAGCTTCTTGTCGGTGATGAGGATCAGGGCGTCCTCAATCGACGCCTCCATGCGGTCTTGGTTGGTGATGAAGTAGGGCGAAATGTACCCACGGTCGAACTTCATGCCCTCGACGTACTCGATTTCGAATTCGAGCCCGCGGGACTCCTCGACGGTGATGGCGCCGTCCTTGCCGACCTTGTCCATCACCTCGCCGATGAGCTGGCCGATGTGCTCGTCGTTGGCGGAAATCGAGGCGATCTGCCCGATCTCTTCGCGACCGCGCACCTGGTTGGCGTCGGCCTTCACTTGCTCGACGACCATCTCGACGGCGGTGTTCAGGCCGCGCTTGATGATCATGGGGTTGGCGCCGGCGGCCACGTTGCGCAGCCCGGCCTTGATGATGGCCTGGGCCAGCACGGTGGCGGTGGTGGTGCCGTCACCGGCGACGTCGTTGGTCTTGCTGGCCGCCTCTTTGATGAGCTGGGCGCCCATGTCCTCGAAGTTGTCCTCGAGATCGATGTCCTTGGCAACCGTGACGCCGTCGTGGGTGACGGTGGGCCCGGAGTACTTCTTGCCCAGCGCCACGTTGCGACCCTTGGGGCCGAGCGTGGTCTTGACGGCGTTGGCCACCGTATCGATACCCTTGACCAGCTTGGCGCGGGCCTCGGTATCGAGCAGGATCTCTTTCGGCATGCTGTCGTTCCTCCGACCAGCCCGTTATCGGTGCATGCGCGTCGGGGCCTCTCGCATTCTGCCGGCGAGGGCGCCCGACGCCACGGCAAGGGCTTTGGGGTGTCTTGGTGCGAATTGCGCACTAGGTCCGTCCGCAAAATTGTAGGGAGCGCCCAAGTCGAGCGTCAAGCATGATTGGCCAGCGCGGCGCCCGTTAGCGCTCCGGCGCCTCGAGTTCGCCGATCCGCTCGAAGTCCGCCCACCACTCCACGTCGTCGGGCAGGTCGGAGATGTGCAGCACGACCTCGCCGGGGGTGAAGACGGCCATCCGCTCCCCGAGGTCCTGGGCCCCTTCCCTGTCAGCGGCGACGTAAATGTGCGCCCAAGTGCTGCCCGACCAGCCCGCACCGCCCCTGCCGTTGACGCTATTGAGGTTGACGGTCGGGATGTTGCCGACCTCCGGCGGCGCGTAGTCGGTGAATCGCACGTCCACGATCCACAGGCCCTCGGAGAGCAGCTCGACCGGCTCCGATGGCTCGGGGCCGGTCCCGCGGATTTGCGTGGAGGTCTGCGTGACGGTGGTGGTCGATTCCGTGAAGCCGCGACCCAGCTCGCTCGGTGGGAGCTCGCGCGGGTCAGCGTCCTCGACCGGGACCTCACGAACCCTTTCGATCTCACGAACCACGGCGGAAGACGTGAAGCCGCCCTCCACGGTCTCGACCGGGACTTCGCGAATCACTTCTGATATCACGATCTCGGCGTCCGACGTGAACTCCGAAACTTGACTCGTGGCCAGCTCGAAGAATTCCCCGGCCAGGGTGTAGGTGTGCAGCGTCGCAAAGTGGTGGGCGGCCGTGAACAACGCCGTCGCTGAAAGCGCTCCGGCGATCACCACGGCGGCCAGCGTCAGCAGGCCGCGCTCGATGCGACTGAGATGTTCCATTGGGATTGCTCCTTCCGTTAAGTCAGCGAAGGGCGGGGACGATCCGCGTCCCCGCCCTTCGCTTGGCGCCGCTCGTTCACCCGTCTCACGGTGGCCGCGAGGACGTCGGTGGAAATTGGGCCGTCACGGCGAGGATCGGCGCACGGACGAGCCTTCCAGGCGCCGCGCCTCGCCGCCGCGTCTTCACGGCGGACGTTTCCGTAGATTCAGCACGGCCGGCAGGACGACGATCAATGGCCGCTCAATCGGGCCCACGACTTACCCCGCGACGCCCGCGCTGGCAACGGCGGTAGCCGCCAGCCAGATTCCCACGACGATCAAGGCCATCGCTCCGAGAAGACGGCGTCTCATGGTCGGGCTCCTTTTCCGGTCCGTCCCACCGGGCCCGCGGGACCGGAAACCCGCCGGCCCGACGCGCCTCGGCTACGAGTCATGACGACCGATGGACTCGGAACGTGCGCCACAGCGCCACGACCCCCGCGATCACCAGGGGGATGCCGAGCGCCACGGCGAGTCGCTGAGCGGTCGGCAGGGTGATCGGCAGTCGGGAGCCGGGCACGGGGTCGATTGGATCTTGCGCGCCTAGACGCGCGCCGAGACAGGCCAAGAGGAGCACCGCCACGATTCCGCCGCCGACCACGGCCCGTGCACGAGTGAGTACGTGAGGCATCGGGGCCTCCTTCCTCCTGGCGATCGTCGTTGACCACCTATCGGCACCGTAGCTCGCAGAATTCCATATAGCAACTCCGTCGTCAAGGTTCTTACACAGATGTCGGGTGCTATCGTCGCGGCATGCTGTCGCGTGTTGAGCGGGCGTCTATTTGACCACGGCGCTGGTGGTCATTGTGGCGATCCTGTGGCCGCTGGTCCGCGATGAATTGGACCGCGCGCCGCTGGTTCAGCTAGCGCCACCGCCCGCAGCGACGGCGATCACGACGATGGCGATGACGGACAACGCCATCAAGGGGATGATCAGGAACTCAATCGGGCCCAGCTCCTTGTCAATCGTGCACCCCAAAGCCACCCACCGCCCACCGGCGCCCGTTAGCGCTGGGGCATCTTGAGTTCGCCAAGTCGCTCAAACTCCACCCACCAGGCGACATCGTCCGGAAGGTCCGAGATCTGAACCACGACCTCACCGGGTGCAAACACGGCCATCCGCTCGCCCAGGACTTGCGCCCAATCGCTGTCGGCCGTGACATAGAGGCGATTCCACCAGTCCTCCGACCAGGCGACTCCGCCATCGCCGCTGATGCTGGTCACGCTCACGCTCGGGAATGGCTCTACGTCCGGCGGCTCGTCGTCCACGAAGCGAACGCTGACAAGCCATAAGCCCTCGGACAGCAGCTCGAGTGGCTCTGTGGGCTCCGAGCCGACACCGTCAATACTCCGAAACTCCTGCGTGACGGTGCTGGTCATCTCCATGGAGCCGCGAATGGGGCGCACGGGGACGCTCTCAACCGGGACTTCCCGCACCACCTCTGTCACGAGCCGAGGCTCGCTCGTAAACTCCCCCACCTGGCCCGTGGCCAGCTCGAAGAAATCCCCGGCCAGGGTGTAGGTGTGTAGCGTCGCAAAGTGGTGGGCGGCCGTGAACAACGCCGTCGCCGACAGGGCTCCGGCGATCACCACGGCGGCCAGCACCAGCAGAACGCGCTCGATCCGGGTGAGGTGCGTCATCGGTCACTCACTTTCGTTTGTGGCTCAGCGTCGAAAGCCGCGCCATATCACGGCACCGACGATGAGCGCCAGAACCAAGATGATGAGGAACTCGATCGGTCCCAGGTGCTCCATGGCTTACCCGGCGATGCTCGCGCTGACCACGGCCGTTGCCGCCAGCCAGACCCGGACGACCATCAGGGCTGTCGCGGTGAGGAGTCGTCGTTTCATGGTGAATCTCCTAGCTGCTCGCATAGTCGCCGGGGCACACCTGCCGCCGAAAGTCCACGACCCACGCCTCGTCGGTGTCCACGCTCAGCGTCATGGGCCCCGCCGGCAGGACAGGCGTATCGACGATCCTCGCGCGATCCGCCTCGTCGAGGGGCAGGACGCTGATCACGTTCTGGATGCCCGTCCAGGTCCTGATGACGGGTCGCACGTGGCTGGCCAGCGTCACGGGATGTTCCTCGCCGCCGCCGCCCAGCACCTGCCATACCCCAGGGCCCAACTCGATGGTCACTTCCTCGCCGGGATCGCCTTCAATGTGCTGGTTGCCGTCAAGCACGATCGACTCGACCTCGATCGGGTCATTGGAATATCCGGTTTGCGCGAGCCGCGTAAACGTTCGCCGCTGCAGCTCGGCGCCGACGGCGTCGAAGACGACGGCGGCGCCGATCAGCACCAGAGCGAGGGTCGCCACCGTCATGGCGGTGGCGGTCAGCGTGGGTCGTGGTAGGCGCATGAGGGTCTCCTTCGGTTAGTCATCGGCACTGCCCGGGCGCTCAATCGTCACCGTCGCACGCCATCGACGATCGGCGAGAACGGCGATGATGAGCCGCCCGCCAAGAATCAGCATTTCAATGCCGTTGAGAACGAAGCCCCGGTGGCGAGCGTTCTCAAGATGATCTTGTCGACGGTCACGGTGCTTTGAAGAACCTGTGGCCGGGCCGGTGAGCGGTTAGTCCCACCGGCCCGGCGCATGTGGCCACTCCTCAGGCAGCCCGAACGCTCGGCGCGCTCGCCTCATCCACTGTCGCCGAGGAGATGGCTGTACCAACTACAGCCCCGACCGGCATCTAGAGCCACTCCGACTCGTAGGTGACCTCGCTGTCGGTGACGCCGTCCCCGTACTGCTCTTTCCAGATCTTGGTGATGTCAAGAACGTTCACGCAGTCCTGAAGCGGGGGGCAGAGGCGGAATTTCCCACGCCCCGTGTCCTCGTGGTAGTTGTGGCCAACCCCGCCAGCCGTCGTCTCCACATGGTCGTCATAGGCGGTCCACGGCCAATTGACGGAATCGATGTCCCCGGTGACTTCCTTCCAGGTCAGGATCTTGGTCGTGTTGTTCGCGCACCAGAGGGTCTTGGTCCAGTAGGAGCCCTTTTCATCCGAGTGGCGGAGATAGTGCGACCAGCAGGTCTGATGATGCATCAGCCAGTCGCCCGGTACGAGATTCGCGTCGATCTCTTCAACCGTCGACACGACCGTCAGACCATCGTGTGTCACGCGAATGGTCGTGCCCACTTGCTGATCGTCGATCGTGACTATCGGCTTCCCCTCAGCATCGCGGCTCAAGGTCACGTTTTCGGGGATCTCGCCCGATGGCGTCTGCGCCCCGGCGGTCCCAACGCCGAAGACCGCGAGCACCAGCAGCAGGCTGAGTCGCAGGGCGAGTTTTTTCATGACTGGTCTCCTCTCGTTTCTGTTTGATGACCTCAAGCGTCCCGTTGACGACGCCAAGGTCCACGTTCCGTAGTTGGGAACGCGCGAGGGTCAACGTCTCGCGACCAAACAGGCCAAGAGGAGCACCGCCAGGATTCCGCCGCCGACCGCGGCCCGTGTGCGGGTGAGTACGTGAGGCATCGGAGCCTCCTTCCTCTAGGCGATCGTCATTGACCACCTATCGGCACCGTAGCTCGCAAAAATTCATCTATCAACTAGCTCCTAAAGAACTTTTCACTGTTATGAGGTAATATCGTCGCCTCATGTTGTCTCGATTCGAGCGGGTCGTGTATTTGGCTACAGCACTCGTAGTCATTATGGCGATCCTGTGGCCGCTGGTCCGCGATGAGCTGGACCGCGCGCCGCTGGCGCCCCTGGCGGAACCGCTGGCGTTGGCGCCCCCGGCCGCGAGCGCCAGCGCGCCCTTCCCATCCTTTGGCGCCGAGAACGTCAACATCAGCGGCGTCGGCCCCGACTCACAGACGCTGGAGCTTGGCGCCGGCGTCTACGTCGCCTTGGTTTACGGCGACACAACGGACCTCGACGTGACCATGCGAACCCTCGACGGGCGCAGCACCATGACCTGGGGCCAAACGACGCATGCGTCGTTTGCGGTGGGCGATCACGTCGAGGCCTCGCTCTATCCGGGGCCGACGCGCATCGACGTCGTCCCACCAACGGATTTCACCCGATGGGGCATCCGGTTCGAGCGCTATGCCTATCCGGAATCGGAGGCGCGCCCCTAGGGTCGTCGCAACCCGCTCCACGTTGCACTTGAAACTCGCAGGCGTTGTGGCGGTTTCTCAGCGCGTGCCACACTGAAGCCATCCCTGCCGAGGCGGCCTGAGCCATGCGCCTGTCCATGCGAAGCGACTACGGGGTCCGCGCCCTCACGGACCTCGCGATGCACCACGGGCAAGGACCGATCCAAAGCGCGGACGTGGCGCGGCGCATGTCCATTCCGCCGGTGTACCTGGACCAGGTGTTCAGCGCGCTCCGCAAGGCCGGGCTGGTGCGCAGCACGCGCGGACCGCAGGGCGGCCACGAGCTGGCGCGCGGACCCGATGCCATCACCATGAGCGACATCGTCACCGTGCTCGAAGGCCCGCTGCCGATCCTCGATTGCCTGGAGGACGCCTCGGCCTGCGACTTGACGGACACGTGCTCGCAGCGACCCGTGTGGGGGCGCGTGCGGACAGCCATCCTGACCTCGCTCGAGGCGGTCAGCCTGGCCGAGCTGGCCGTCGACATGCAGGAAGCCCGCGAGCGGCCCGCCTACAGCATCTAGCCATGCCCTTGCAGATCACCCGCCGCCAGCTGGACGACATGGTGGCGCACGCCCGCGACGAGGCGCCCCTGGAGTGTTGCGGCATCATTGGCGGCACGGGCGACCGCGCGCACGCGACCTTCCGCACGCGCAACATCGACCAGAGCCGGGTGCACTACACGATCCATCCCGAGGACCACTACCGGGTCACGCGCGAGATCGAGGACGTGCGCGAGTGGGACGTGCTCGGCTTCTATCACTCCCACCCCGCGAGCGAGGCGTTTCCCTCCGCCACCGATCTCCGGCACGCGCTGGAATCGGGCTACAGCGAGGTCTCGCGCTTCGTGATCGTCTCGCTGGCGGATCCGAGCGCTCCCGTGGCGCGCTCGTTTTGGCTCACGGGCGGGGAAATTGACGAGGAGCTGCTGGTGATCGTCTCGGAGGAGGGCGCCGATTAGCACTGCCGCGCCGGCGCGCAGCTACGCGCCCACCATGGCCGTCGACGCCCCGCTCGACGACAAGCTCGACGCGCTGCGCGACAGCCTGCGGCGCATGGCGCGGGTGGTGGTGGCCTATTCCGGCGGCGTGGACAGCAGCCTGCTGGCCAAGGTCGCGCACGACGTCCTCGCCGATGAGGCGGTGGCCGTCACGGCTCTTTCAGCCAGTCTGGCCGAATCCGAGCGTGTCGAGGCGGCGGCCGTAGCGGCGGAGATCGGCATTCGCCACGAACTGATCGTGACGCATGAGCTCGAAAACGCCGACTATCGCCGCAACGACCGCATGCGCTGCTTCCACTGCAAGGCGGAGCTGTTCGACTGCCTGCAACGCTACGCCGACACGCATGGGATTCCCTACATGGTCTACGGCCCGGTGGTGGACGACCTGGGCGACTTCCGTCCGGGCATGGCCGCCAGCCGGCAGCGCGGCGCGCGCGCGCCCATGGTGGAAGCCGGGCTGCGCAAGGCCGACGTGCGCGAGCTGGCCCGCCGCTTCGACCTGCCAACCTGGGACAAGCCGGCGCAAGCCTGTCTCGCCTCGCGCGTGGCCTATGGAACGGAGGTGACCGTGGAGCGCCTGAGCCAGGTCGAGCGCGCCGAGGCGCTGCTGCGGGCCGAAGGACTGCACGAGCTGCGCGTGCGCCACCACGACGCCATCGCCCGCATCGAGGTCCCCGCCGACGCGCTGCCGCGGCTCGTGGACGACCCGGAGCGCCGCCGTCGGATCGTCGACGGCATCAAGGCGCTCGGCTTCGCCTTCGTCACGCTGGACCTGGAGGGCTTCCGCTCAGGTTCGATGAACGAGGCGCTGCCGCTCGCCGACCAAGACGCGCCGTAGGGACGGCTCTACCCGAATCCTCTCGGTGTAGGGGCAGCCCTTGTGGCTGCCCGCCGCGGCCTCCCGAGGGCGCCCACCAGGGGCGCCCCTACAGCAAACGAGATCACGTAGGGGCAGCCCTTGTGGCTGCCCGTTCGAATGGCCCTGCCCTATCGCCGGAGTCAATTCAAACTGACGCCCGGTCACGCATCTCCTGGGGAAGACAACGACTTGGCCGATCGGCCCAATTCCGCGTCGCGAATCGCGCGTTGCTCGGCAATCAACACGGCGGCGTCGACGCCCAGGTCTGTGGTCGGACGCCGGGCCAGCCGCTCCCTCATGGAGCCCGGCTATCCGGGATTCCTCGGCAACTGCACCGTCATTTCGGTGTATTCGCCGGGCCGGGACTCCGGGACGATCTGCCCGCCGTGCTCCCGGACGATCTCGTGGGACAGCGTCAATCCCAGCCCGGTGCTCCGGCTGCTTTCCTTGGTGGTGAAGAAGGGGCTGAAGATCTTGGCCGTGACCTCGGGCGACATGCCCACGCCGTTGTCGCGGATTGCCACCTCAACGCCCTCGGCCGTTCGTCGACTCCCGATCCGCAACTCGGGCGCGTAGTCGTCACCGTCGAGCCCCGCCCGCTCCGCCACGGCGTGGCAGGCGTTGGCCACCAGGTTGGTGAACACGCGGGCCAGGTCCTCCGGCACCGCGACGATCGGGCCCACGTCCGGGTCCAACTGCTGGCGAATCTCAACCGTGAACCCGGGCGTTTGGGCCTGCGCGGCTTGGTAGGCCAGGCCGGTCTGCTTCGCCAGGAGGGGATTCAGGTCCACCGGCTCGAAGGACCCCGCGCCACGCCGTCCCATCGCCAGCAAGTCCGCGATGATCCGGTCGGCGCGTTCGCTGTGCATCACGATGCGCCGCATGTTCTCCACCAGGTCCTCGGTCAACTCGTCCGCCGTCTCGAGATCGCCGTCGTCGGGCTGCTCGGGCGCTTCCTTGATCTGACCGGCGATGACTTCGGAATTCGCGGCGAAGTTGCGGATGAACTGCAGCGGATTGCGGATCTCGTGCGCCACGCCGGCGGACAGCTCGCCCAGCTCCGCCAGCTTCTGCTGGCTGACGATGCGGTCCTGGCTCTTCCGCAGCTCGTCCAGGGTGTCTTCCAGCGTGGCGTTCTTTTCCTGCAGCTCGTCGGACAGCTTCTGCACCAGGTCGAGCTGCATGGCCCGGATGGAGCTCTGCCGCAGCGTCTCCAGGGCCAGGCAGGCCTTGGACACCTCGTCGTTGCCCCGGGGCTCGATGCGGTACTCGAAATCGCCCATGCCCAGGCGGCGAATCCAGATCTCCACCGCCACGGTTCGAATGCCGACGTGGAGGACCAGCGCCGTCATGGCGAGCGTCAGACCCAGCAGCGCCCCGGCAAGGACGATGAGGACGGTGTTCCCGTGGAGCGCGGCGACGACGTTGGTGCCGACCAGAAGCCCGATCACCGTGAAGAGCAGCACCATGTGCTGCACCGAGTAGCGCCGGATGGAGAACGTCGACAGCCCGAACGGGTCGTTGCGTTCCAGCGGCTGGTCGGAGATCGGGTCCGGGCGGTTCATCGGGTCATTCTCTTCGGGGTCCTTGCGCATTGTGCCCGCAACGCCTCACTCTCACGCGGCCCATGGTAGTTTCGTACCGGTGCGGCGAAGCAGTGGGCGGGGGATGAGCGATGGACGACCCCTCGCCCGGCCCCGTCAACGACCCCTCCGGCTGCCTCAGCTGGGGCTGCCTGATCGTGGTGGTGGTCTTTGCGGTGCTGGCGATCCTGGGCGCCACCGGCGTCTGCGCTGCCGCGTAGCCGTGGCGCGGCAGCTTGAAGGTCGGCTTCACAGCCCATACAATCTAGCCATTTAATCTAGCCATGAGTTTGCCATGACCGATTGGCCCCTGCATGACGCCAAGAACCGATTCAGCGCCCTGGTCGATGCGGCCCTCGCCGGCGATCCCCAGCGAGTGACCCGCCGGGGTAAGCCCGCGGTCGTGGTGCTGGCCGTCGAGGAGTACCAACGGCTGTGTCAGGCTGAGAAGGCTGGCGCGCCCACGTTCATCGACCATTTGCTCGCCATCCCCAAGGGCGGGCCGGATGACCTGTTCGATCAGGCCCCGGTAAAGCTTCGCGACGTGGAGTGGTGATGTATCTGCTTGATACCAACGTCGTTTCCGCCCTGCGCCGGCCCGACCGTCACCAGGGGCCAATCGCCTGGATTCAGGCCCAGCGGCCGTCCGACGTGTTCCTGAGCGTGGTGACCGTCGGCGAGATCGAACGCGGCATCGCCCGGCAGCAGCACCGCGATCCGTCGTTTGCGCGGGAGCTGTCAGTCTGGCTGGACCGGGTGCTCACCTGGTACGGCGACCGCGTGCTCGGTGTCGACGTGCCGACCGCCCGGCGCTGGGGTCGAATGTCCGGTGACCTCGGGCACGAATCCGCGGACCTGATCATCGCGGCCACGGCGCTGGAGCACGGCCTGACTGTAGTGAGTCGGAACACCAGGCACTTCGAGCCCGCAGGCGTCGAGGTGTTCAATCCGTTTGGCGGAAGCGAGGAGTCCGACGACGGCTGAACGCCGTGAGAGCGCCGGATCGTTTGCAGGGCGACGCAGCGCTGGAGAGCATGAACAGGTTTCCGCCGGGGGATGGAGCGGAAGACGGGATTCGAGGGCTCTGTCAGATTTCAGACCACGGAGCACAACGAGGCGACGTATCCCGTGCTCGACGCTCCCTAGCTCGTTCCCATCTCCGCGATCAGCCCGTGCCAGCGCGCAAGGAACAGCCGGCGCCATTGGGCCCCGGCAGCCCGTAGCACTCACCCGCCTCAATGGCCAGCAACACGCCGTCCAGCGCGATGATCGGTTTGGCGGCGCGTTTGCGCGCTTCGCGCCGGCGCAGGAAATCCCAGGGCCGCCGGCGCGGCACGCGCGGCTCGAACTGCTTGGTCAGGGTGTCGGTTTCGACGAGGGGCATGGTTTGCGTCCCCGCGCCTGCGTCGATCCGCTCGATGCGATGGGGCCGAGCGGTCATGGGATCGTACCAACCCGGATTGTCAGTGCCCGACGCCGGAGCGGAGGTGCGACTCTTGACGCGGCCGAAGCTGCCATGTCCGCGCACGAGGCAGCCGAAGCACGACTTCCGGCTGAGCGCTGTCTCGGCCGCCTGCGACGAAGCTCGCCTCCGCGACTCATGCGCCGGCGGAGTCGGCTTCGGTACGCTGATGGCCCGCGTTTTCAGTCGCGAGCAGATCGAGTCATGCGCATCACGCTCGTCCGGCACGCCGAGTCCGAGGCGAACTTCTCGAATAGGTACGGTGGGCACGATACCGGGCTGACCGACCGCGGCCGCAGGCAATGCGCCTTCCTGGCTCAGCACAGGGATCGATTCGACGGTGCGCGGATCATCGCCAGCGACCTCGCGCGCGCGACCGAAACGCTTCGTCTCGTCCTTGGGTCCGCAGTGGACGCGACCCTCGAGCAGGTCTGGCGCGAGCGCGATTTTGGCGGCGCCGACGGGATGCTGGCGGATGCGGCGCGCGCTCGCTATCCCGCAGTGTTCGATTTCGAGGGTGCCGGATGGTTCGCGGCCAAGACAGAGGACGGCGAGTCCCTCGCCGACGTGGATCGTCGCGTCCGCGTCGCGCTCGAGGAGATCGTGGCGCGCGACGACAGCCACGTCGCCGTCTTCACCCACGGCGGCCCCATACAGCTTTCGATTTGCGCAGTGCTCGGCCTGGACCCGCGCACGCACATGCGGCGATTCAACGTCGAGAACACCGCGATGGCGACATTTCAGAGTGCGCCGTGGGGTGTCGTCGTCACTGGGTGGAATGAGGTGTCGCACTTGCCGTCCGAGGAGCGCACGGGCGTATTCGAGGCCTAGGAAGCCTCTGATTTAGTCGCGGGTTGGCCAAGAACCGCACCCGGCACTGCCAGTTGTTCGGCTTCGCAAATCTGCTGCTGGCGGCACGCACCGCGCCGGCCTAATCGGGCGCACTGCGCTCCGCGCGGGGACGATCGCACCCCTGCAACGGATAGAGACGGCGGATCGAGCCGGCGCGCTGCCTCAAGCCGTGATCCCGGACCCGCGCTCAAGCCTTGGCGCTCAGGCACCCCTGTTGTTCAGACGTCTCTTGGAAGCCCCACGCCATTCCTAGTTCCGGCCGTGACTCTTTCAGGCGCACCAGGGGGCGTCTGCACTCCAGCGGTTAAAACTGCGGATGGGCTGGCCGGCCAGCCGGGCGCGGGCGTCAAACCAGAGGTCGCGCCAGGCGTTGTGGTCGGCGAGGGCGGATTCCGGGTTGGTAGCGCTGCGGGCGACGAAGTCGGGAAAGTCGGCGCGGCCGTTGATCTGGCCAGTGGGCTGATAGCGCAGGTCCATGCTCCAGCGCACGCTGTCGCTGAGGTTGGGAAGAGCGCAGTGGGGCGTGAAGCGCGTCATCAGGAGGACCGACCCGGCGCGCATTGGGAGTGGCAAGAAGTCGTTTCTATCCAGTGCCTGTGGAGTTATCGCCAGGCCCTCGTTGCCGGGGCAGTGATTGAGGATTCCGCCCCGGTGGCGCCGTGGCCAGACGCCAAGGCAACCCATCTCGGCGGAGACGTCGGTGATTGGCATCCAGACGGTGAGGACCTCGCTGGCGTCGGCATCGGCGGATTGCACGCCGATATCCTGGTGGACCGACGTGGTGAGGGTGTTTTCATCAGGGATGCCGTTCCATTGATTGTCAGTCCTGGCGAGTGAGAGAGGGGTTTTGACGCGGATGTGTTGGATTGGGCTGGAGGTTATCTCGGGTCCGACGATCGACTCGACAAGGTCGAGCAGGATCGGGTGTGTGAGGATGCTAAAGGCGCCGTTCCCGAGGTAAATCGGGGTGTCGGCGTCGATTGATCTCCTCTGTGGGAGAGAGATGTCGAATTCTTGGGCGGGAAAGGCGCCGGGGGCGCGGAGAACCTGTAGGACACGCTGCCCGAAGGACTCCTCAAAAACGTAGTGTTCGATGTCGCCGGCCTCAAGCAGGCGGCGGGCGATCCGGTCTAGAATGTTGCCGAGCTCTTCGTTGAGCAACTTGAAATCGCGGGCCGGGTCGAAGACATCATCGATGACGAGATACCCTTCGCGGTCGAAGAAGTCCCTTTGGCCCGTGCTGAGCCCCCGCGCGTTGGCGCTCATCCGTCCTACCTCCTGTGGCGCTTTGCGCGACCTGGTGACGGTCACCGCCTAAACTCCTCAAGGGATATCGGGCGGCAGGCGTCTCCGCCGCAGGCCGACCGGCCTGCGGCGGAGTTTGGTTCCTGCGTCAACCGCCGAAATCGAGCTCGACCGGCTCAGCGTCCTTGAAGAAAAACTGCTCGGGGCGCGCGGGGCCCGGGCTATAGGCCGCTTGCCCATATGGGAGAACCTCCGCCACATTCTCAAGCCGGTTGCTCCGAACTCGCACACCAATGAGCGCCGGCGACAGGCCGACCGTCCCGATGACCCACAGGTTGTCCACCATGATGCGGTGGATCTCCTTGCCGAGTTCCCGGGCTTCTTCGACGGAGACTCCCTTGGCTCGCTGGTGGAGTTCCTGTTGGCGCCGGATCTCACTGCCCGCGGGCGGCTCCAACCCTCTGGCGCCGCCGGTCTCGTACCAGATTCCGTAGAGCGGGGCGGCAGAGGCCGCGGAGGCCATGAGGGAGGATCCCGGGTAGAGGAGCGGTGTGTCGTTCCCGTGCAGCGACCAAATCCAGATTTGCAACTCGCCATTTGCCCGTCGCACGTTGAACAAGCTGCGCTCGAGCACCTGGAAGTTGACGCGGATGCCGAGGTTCCGCTCCCACATCTGACCCACGGACTCAGCGATGCCTGGAAAGTCCACAAAGGACGCCGCGACCGAGACAAGATCCAGAATCAACGTGCCTTCGCCATCGCTGCGCAATCGGAAACCGTCGGCATCGCGTTCTGCCAGGCCCAGTTCGTCAAGGATCGCGTTGGCCTTCGCAGGATCGAAGTCGGCATACTTCGTGCGGTACTCGGGCTCAGGGGCGTACGGCGAGCCAGGGGCTGGCGAGGTCGTGCCGGGCGAACCCAGGCCCACCCAGTGAATCTCGTTTAGTTCGTCGCGGTCGATGCCGTGCGACAGCGCCCGCCGGAAGTCAAAGGTCTCGAGCCACTTCTTGATCTCCGGGTCATCACCTTGCCACGCCTGGTTGAAGTGAAAGCCACCCTCGGTGCCGTGGTTCCCGTTATAGAAGCTCACGGTGTAGCCGCCTCTGATTTCGTTGGCCTTCAAGACGGGTACGTTGCCGATGACGATGTGCCGGACCTGAAAGTCAAGTTCGCCAGCTACGGCCCTGAGGTTTAGTACCTCCAAGTCCTCGGCAAGATCGGTCCGAATTCGGTCGATGTAGGGCAGCTGATTGCCCTCAATATCCACAGCGTGATAGTAGGGATTTCGCTCCAGCAATACCTGCGGTGTGCTGTTAGCGGTTAGAGGCTTCCAGGCGGTTGTAACCGGACACCCCGGGTTGCGCACGGGGTGCGCGACCGTCTTCATGTGCTGGACCCAGTTCTCGTAGCCGGCGTCGCTGGCGAGCTTCGCGGCGTTGTCGTCACCGACGTACGTGGGGTGAAACTGGGATAGGTAGTGCTTGGGTGCCCAGATGCTATTTCCGAGGTGACTTGAGGAGAACGCGCCGCCAGGCGGGTTCGAAGCCAGCTGCTCGACGAAGACGAAGTTGGGTGCGCCGAAGCGGACCCTGACGGTGTAGTCGTCCACCTTCTCCCACGTACCCTGTTCACCCTGGGAGTCGGCATTCCAGGTAGACCCGCCTGGGTGGTAGTCGTCGTTCAGATACAAGTCCTCGTACCAAAACATGACGTCGTCAGCGGTAAGCGGCGTGCCGTCGGACCAGCGGTGCCCCTCGCGCATGAAGAAAGTAAAGGTGGTCCCGCCGTCACTGACCTCCCACCCCTTGGCGATATAAGGGACGACTTTGGTTAGCTGGCTGTTCCAGTACAAGAACGTGTCGTGGAGGATGCGGTCAAAGTTGGCGAGGTCGCCGGGCCCAGTGAACGCCCGGCGCATTGTGCCGCCATACTTGCCAATTCGCCGCAGCGGTCGGTAGACCAACGGCTCCTTTGGCAGCCGCTCCGAGATTGGTGGCAGGTTCCCGGCCTGCACCAACGCGGTCCATTGCGGCGCCTCGGAGAACGACTCCGGAATGAAGCCAGTCACGACGTCGACGTTCTCACCACTGGCCGGCTGGAGGGCCGGTATCACCCGCTCGGTCTCAATGACCTTTTCTACGACCTTCTCGACCGGAACTTCCTTGATCACGGTGGTCGCGACCGGCACTTCCACTTCCTTGGTGACGATCTTCTCTTGGATCACCACCCTCTCGACCGGGACCTCTTTGATCACGGTCGTCTCGATCGGCACTTCCTTGGTGGCGACCTCAGTCTCGCCACAGGCCATCAGAATCGGCACGCCCGCTACTCCGACTGCGCCGCCCCCGATCAAACGAAGCCAATGTCGACGCGACAGGCGTTTCATAATCAACCTCCCCGGTACCAACCTCGGATGCGATACCCGCTTTGCTCAACAATCACGCTTGCGCCGACCGGAGATGCCTGAAACCGGTGCGCCGATCCCGATGACGATCCCAATATCGTGCGCACTGCGTAATCGTGCGCATAGCGTATGCGGGTACCACTGATGCGTCAACGCAGGCGATGCGTACGCTGCCACCTGTGAGGGCCGGTCAGACTGCGTCTGCCGCTGAGTACGATTTGTTGGTGAACATCCCTCTCGTATACGGTATCCGGGAGGCGCCGCTGGTTCATCGGACGCGGCGCCTCTGGGGTTCGTCAGCGCTCGGCGATCCGTGATCTGTGGTGGTCAACAGTCCGACGCTTTGCGGTTTCGTTAGGCTTCTCTGCGAAGTACGCTAGGAAAGCAGCGAATGCAGACGTGAGTTCTCGGCTCTCAGTGCCGCGTGGGGCTGTGCATCGCGCGGGCGTAGTCATCATTGCTGGAAGAGGATTCGGATCCGCCTGCTGACATTGGCGCATGAGCGGACAGACGGCGAGCGCGGCAATATCCCCTGGCGGCCGGGCCGCGCCGGCTCGTGCAGGCGCTCGGTGAGCGGGTGCGGCGTTCGCCGTTCAAGTGGCGACAGCCCATCATCGCCGGCATTCACACCAGACCATCGACCGAGTCTCGCAGTAGGCGCACGATACGGGGGGTTATAGACGTGCCAAAGTTCGGCCTGGCCATCTCGTCGACGTATTTCGTGGAAGATGAGCGTGCGGGGGGGTTGGAGCCGATTGTGCGCGGCCTGGCCGCAGCCGGAATCCGCGCCTGCGAGCTCTCTTTCAAGCACGTGGAGCCCCCTGTCGATGTCGCGCTGGTGCGATCGGTGCTCGATCGGCATGGCGTGCAGGCCCCAACCATCCACCCACCAATCGGCGCAACGAATCTGGGCGCGCTGGACGAGGACCACCGCCAGACTTCGGTAGCGGAGATCAGCGCGTGCTTCGAGCCCTACGCGGCGCTGGGCGGCGGCGCGGCGATCGTGCATCCCAGCGGCAGTGGGGTTCCACCTAACAAGTCACTCGAATGGGACGAAGGGAACCGCGCGGCGCACCTGGATGCCTTTCGTCGCTCGCTGGACGAGTTGCTGCCGATAGCCGAGACGCTCGGCATTCGCCTCGCCTGCGAAAACATGCCGTCACATGGCCGGCCCCGGCCGGGGGTCCTGATGGAAGAGGTGCGGGCCGTGATCGACGGCTACCCCGATGAGGTGGGACTCTGCCTGGACACCGGGCACGCGTACATGAGCGGGCTCGATCCAGCGGCCGAAGCGCGCGTCGCTGGCGAGCGCCTCATGGCGTTGCATCTGCAGGACACGGACGGCGTGGCGGACCGGCACTGGATGCCTGGCCAGGGAAACGTGAATTGGGCGGAGTTGTACGCGGCGTTGACCACCATGGGCTTCGATGGTGCGTGGACGTTCGAAGTCCACATCGAACCCGCTGCGGCCGCGGCGGCCGCCCGGCGCGTATCGGACGGCTGGGTGGCCGGGCGGTTCTAGCTCGGCTGCGCCCAGGCCACGCTTGGCCAGCCGCCCGTGCTGGGGCTGGAATAATCTGATGGCAGGCTGGGGCTGAAATGATCCGATGGCAGGCTGGCTGATCCGCCGAACGCTGTTTGCGTTCGCGACGTTGTGGGCGATTTCGATGCTGTCGTTCCTCGTCATTCAAATCCCGCCGGGCGATTACGTGACCTCATACATCGCGCAGTTGCAGTCGCAGGGCACCATCTTCACCGACGCCGAAGCGCAGGCGCTGCGCGATCTCTACGGGCTCGATCAGCCGGTCATCTTGCAGTACTTCCGCTGGCTGGGCCTGATGGCGCAGGGGAATTTCGGGGTGTCGTTCGAGTTTAACCGGCCGGTTCTGGATGTGATCGGCGATCGCTTCCTGCTGACTATTGTGGTGTCGGTAGCGGCGCTGCTGCTCACGTGGATCGTGGCGCTGCCGATCGGCATCTACTCGGCCGTCAAGCAGTACTCCATCGGCGACTATGCGTTCACCTTCATCGGGTTTATTGGTCTGGCGATTCCGGGGTTCCTCTTGGCGCTGGTGTTGATGTATTTCGGATTTGTTCTGTTTGACGCCAACGTCGGTGGCCTCTTCTCGCCGGAGTACGCCCAGGCGGATTGGAGCTGGGACAAGTTCTGGGATCTGATGCAGCACATGCCGATACCCGCGCTGGCGCTGGGACTGGCGGGGACCGCGTTCCTGATTCGCATCATGCGGGCGAACTTGCTGGATGAGCTGCGTAAGCCGTATTTGGTGACCGCGCGAGCGAAGGGCCTGACGAACAACCGGGCGGTGCTCAAGTACCCGGTGCGCGTGGCACTCAATCCGTTCGTGAGCATCGTACCTTTCGTGCTGCGAGACATCGTGGGAGGCAGCGTGATCGTATCGATCGTGCTGAGCTTGCCGACGCTCGGGCCGATTCTCCTAAAGTCGCTGATCGCGCAAGACTCCTTCCTGGCGGGGACGATCATTCTGCTATTGGGCGTCATCACGGTAGTCGGCACGCTGATTTCGGACATCTTGCTGGTGATTCTTGATCCGCGAATCAAGTTTGAGGCGCGCGGTGGCTAAGGACCACACCACCCGAACGATTGAGAGCAAAGTGGCCGTTGGCGGCGCGCGCGAGGAAGAGCGCATCTCGGTCGCCACACAGTGGCAACTCACCTGGTGGCGATTCCGCAAACACAAGGTCGCGAACATCGCGGCGATTGTGCTGATCACGTATTACGTGGTGGTGCTGTTTGCGGACTTCTTCGCCTACGCCGATCCGAACTTGCCGGCGGCCAAGCGCGGTCTATTGCCGCCGCAGCCGATTCACCTGTTCGATGACGACGGGTGGAACCCGCATGTGCTCGCATTCGAGGGAAGTCGCGATCCGGAAACCTTCGAACGCGTGTACGAAATCCTCGGCGATCAACCGATCTCGGTGCAGTTCTTTGCGCAGGGATTGGAATACGAGATCTTGGGCATCATTCCGTGGGACCGGCACCTGATCGGTGTGAGCGACGACGCGGGTGGCGCGCTGGCGCAGGAGCATGTGTCGCTGCTGGGCACTGATATTCAAGGGCGCGACATGTGGTCGCGGATCGTTTTCGCGACCAGGATCTCGATGACGATCGGGCTGATCGCGGTGGCGATCAGTCAGGTTCTGGGAATCGTGATCGGCGGCGTGTCGGGGTACTTCGGCGGCCTGATCGACACCGTGATTCAACGCATCATCGAAATCGTGCGCTCGATCCCGCAGATTCCGCTGTTGATGGGAATTGCCGCAGCGGTGCCGAAGGACTGGTCGATCGAGCAGATCTACTTCGCGATCACAATCCTGCTGGCGTTGATCTTGTGGACCGAACTGGCGCGCGTGGTGCGCGGCCGCTTTCTCTCGCTGCGGGAAGAGGACTTCGTGATGGCCGCCGAGCTGGCCGGGGCCAGCCGCATGCGCATCATCCTGCGACACATGGTGCCCTCGTTCCTGAGCCACATCATCGCGGCCACGACGCTGGCCATCCCCACCATCATCATCAGCGAGACCTCGCTGTCATTCCTGGGTCTAGGGCTGCGTCCGCCCGCCATCTCCTGGGGGGTGCTGCTGCAGCAGGCGCAGAACATCCAGACATTGGCGCTGTCTCCCTGGCTGCTGCTGCCGGCGCTGCCGGTGATCGTCGCGATTCTGGCGTTCAATTTCCTCGGGGACGGTCTGCGGGACGCCGCGGATCCGTACGGGACCTAGCTGATGGCCACCCTTGCCGCAGGGAAACGGCGGCCACTGCTGCGCGTGCACAACCTCAAGACCTATTTCTTCCCAGATGAGGGCACGGTGCGCGCGGTGGACGGCGCGAGCTTCGAGGTGTGCGCCGGCCAGACCCTCGGGATCGTGGGCGAGAGCGGCTGCGGAAAGAGCGTGACCGCACGCTCGATATTGCGCATCGTCGAACATCCAGGCGAAATCGTGGAAGGCGAGATTCGTTATCTACATCGAACCGACGGACGGGAGGTGGAACTCGATCTGGCGCAGACTTCGGCCGACGGCCCGGAGATGCGGCAGATTCGCGGCGGCGAGATCGCGATGATCTTTCAGGAACCCATGACCTCGTTCAGTCCGGTGCATCCGATCGGGAGCCAAATCGTCGAGGCCATCCGGCTGCACTCGCCGTTGGGCAAGCGCGAAGCCCGTGAACGTGCGGCCGACCTCTTGCGGCAAGTCGGCATCTCACGAGCCGAGGCGCGCCTTAACGAATACGCCTACCAGCTGAGCGGTGGTCTGCGGCAGCGCGCGATGATCGCCATGGCGCTGTCCGCCGAGCCGAGAGTCTTGATTGCCGACGAGCCCACGACGGCTCTGGACGTGACGACGCAGGCGCAGATTCTGGACCTGCTGCGGCAGCTTCAGACCGACCTCGGTATGGCGATCATCCTGATCACGCACAACCTGGGCGTGGTGGCCGAGATGTGCGACACCGTTGTCGTGATGTATCTGGGACGGGTGGTTGAGGAGGGTTCCGTGGATGCGATCTTCCACAATCCCAAGCATCCCTACACACGCCTGCTGCTGCAGTCGATCCCGAGCCTGTATTCAGAGGCGCGTGTCCCGCTGCCCACCATCAGCGGCGCCATCCCGCATCCCTACAACCGGCCCGAGGGCTGCCCGTTCCACGATCGCTGTCCACAATTCATTCCGGGAACGTGCGATCGGCACGTGCCCGAACTCCAGGCGCTCGATGAGCGAACGTCAGATCAATTGGTGAGCTGCTTCCTGTATCACGAGCCCACGGACGAGCGGGCATGACCATCGAAGGGCCGAACGGACACCCTCTCCTCGAGGTGAAACGCCTCAAGAAGAACTTTCCCATCCGGAAGGGCTTTATGCGCCGTGAGGTGGGCGCGGTGCGAGCCGTGGACGATGTGTCGTTCCACATCGACCGGGGCGAGACGCTGTCGCTGGTGGGTGAGAGCGGTTGCGGGAAGACGACCACGGCCCGCTGCATCCTGCGCGCGATCGACCCGACGGATGGCCAGATTCTGTTCCGGCCGACCGAAGACAAGGTGTTCGATGTGGCGCAAAGCACGCGGCGCGAGCTGCGGCGGCTGCGTCGCGACATGCAAATGATCTTTCAGGACCCTTTCAGCTCGCTGAACCCGCGGTTCCCGTTGCTGGAGATCGTCGGTGAGCCGCTGCTGGTGAACGGCATGCGCAGCCGCCGGGAACGGCAGGAGCGGGTGGAAGAGCTGCTGCGCTTGGTGGGTATGCGTCCTGAGTACATGCGCCGATTCCCGCACGCCTTCAGCGGCGGGCAACGGCAGCGCATCGGAATCGCCCGGGCGCTGGCCCTGAACCCCAGGTTGGTCGTGGCCGACGAGCCGGTATCCGCGCTGGACGTTTCGGTGCAGGCGCAGATCCTGAATCTGCTGCTCGACCTGCAGCAGAAACTCGGGCTCACGTATCTCTTCGTGGCGCACGATCTGAGTGTGGTGAAGCACCTCAGCGACCGGGTGGCGGTGATGTACGTGGGCCGCCTGGTCGAGATGACCGATCGTGAGCGTCTGTTCAACTGCCCGAGGCATCCGTACACGGAGGCGCTGCTGTCGTCGGTGCCGGAGCCGGACCCGCGAAGGCGCTCGCAGCGCATCGTATTGGAGGGCGAGGTCGCGAATCCGGCGGCGCCACCGTCCGGGTGCTATTTCCACCCCCGCTGTCGCTATGCGCAGGACGTGTGCCGGACCGACACGCCCGTCTGGGAAGAGGTGGCGGAGGGTCACTGGGTCGCGTGTCACCGCGCGAAGGAGCTGGAGCTGGCGGGTGTGCGCGACCGGCTACCCATGAACACGGTGGCGGGCAACAGCAAAAAATCCCGCGACGAACGCCACGCCAGCGGCCTGAGATCTGACGAATCCTAGCGGAACTGGTAGCCGATCGGCACGTGCCGGCCGTGATCGGCCGCGAGGCTGAGCACGCCGCGCAAGTCGTTGAGCGAAGGCGCAGGCGCCTTGTCAATGTCCACGTGCTTGTCGTGGACGAGAACCTCCCGCGCCCAGCGCAGGTTGTCGTGCGGACGGGTCTCGATGAAGACGACCTCAATCGTTGGGTCCTCCAGTACGTCACGCGCCGCCAAGTGGCGAACGTCGCTGAACTGCGCGCGTGCGCGCTGGCGCTCCCATTCCGCGGCGTCGGGTTCGAACGCGCCCACCACGTCCAAGCGGGGCGAGCGACGAATGGCCTCGGCCTTGCCCCAGGCGTGATCGCGGCTGATGCCGATGAACGCGGCGCGCGGAGGAGATTCCGCCGGCACCTCAGCCACGCTCACGAATGGCCTCCGGCGCGACATCCGCGACGTCAATCGCCTCCCCGGTCTCGGAACTGCGCAGCAGCGCCTGCAGCACGGCCATGGTGGCCAGATTGTTACGCCCGCTGCTGGGAGGCTCCTTGCCCAACCGGACGGAGTCCCTGAAGAAGATGGCAAGGGTCTCCTCTAACCAGGCGTCGTCGTAGCTCGTATCGAGCATCACCGGTTGCTGGCTGCCGTTGAGCGCAATCTGGATCAGCTCGGCCGCGTCGTCACCGCGCCCCGGATGCGCGGCGCGGTGCACCAAGGTTGCGGCTTCGCAGTCGATCCGAAATCTATAGCCGGGCTGGTGCGATTCGGAGTTGGACAAGTATTGGACCACGGAACCGTCGTCGAATTCGAGCGTCGCCTGCAGCGAGCTGGGCGCCGCGGCATCGCTGAATCCTGGCGAAAAGAGGCGGCCGAAGACGCGCGTCGGACTCCCGGGCATCATCGCAATGAGCGAATCGATGGTGTGGACGTCTGCCTGCCAGAGTCGCGAAGTCCCGTCCTCGGCGGCCCGCTCGCGTGCAGGCAGATCGTGCCGCAGGTATCCGAAGCCGACCCCTCCCAACGCGCCCTGCGCCAAGAGTTTCGCGATGGTGCGTTCCACCGCCGCGAGCCGGTACTGCTGGGCGACCACGATCGCCAGGCCCTTCGCCGCGGCGATCTTCACGGCCTCGGCGGCATCGGCGTAATTGGTGGTGAACGGCGTCTCGGTGAAGACGTGCGCCCCGGCCCTGACGGCCTCCAAGATGATGGCGGCGTGCGCCGACGCCGGCGCACAGACGAAGACGGCCGCAATCTCATGCGCCTGCAGCGCGGCGGCGAGCGAGGCGTGGCAAGCGAGCTCGGGCAGCTCAGTGAACTCGCGGGCCTCGCCAAACCGCTCCGCGTCCGTGTCCACCAAAGCGACGGGCGTGAAGCCGCCGACCCAATGTGAGGCGCGGAGGTAGCGCATGCCGCGACCGCCCAGGCCGACGTAGGCGGTGGGAACCGGCTCAGGTTGCATGACCGAGATCGAGATTCCAGAAGAGGCGCGCGGGAATAGTAGCCGTTGCGTCGGAACTCAGGGCTCGCGTGGGTAGCGTAGCCTCGTCGAGGCCGTGACGAGGAGACGCCAATGCCCTCTCCCCACTGCCGATCGGCTAACGCATCAGCTCTTGGCCGCAGGTTCGATTCCTGCCTCAGCTACCCGCCGGCCGAGGTGGATCTCGGGGTCGTCGCTGGCGCCGGCCGGTCCTTCCTGAGCGGCTACCTGCACGAGCGCTCGCTCCCGCACGTACGGTTGCACAAGCGCCCCAGTACGCATGCTCGAAACGCCGGCATCGTCGCCCGCCACATCGTTCCCGACATCGGAAATCTGCCATGGCGCCGGATCACGCCGGCCGACGTCCAGCACCTGTGCGACGGGGCCATCGAGCAGGGCTATGCGCCCGCAACCGTACATCTGGTGCATGCGGTCATCCACAAGGCGCTGGCCCAGGCGGTCACGTGGCAGATGGTCCCGCGCAACGCGGCTGACGCCGTCGAACTGCCACGCATCCCGCAACGCGCCGTCTCGGTCCTGGATCAGCCGGCACTCCGGCGCTTGTTCGAAGCGAACAAGTCGAAACCGGTCTACCCGCTGCTCGTCCTGGCCGTGCTCGGCGGGCTCCGACGCGGCGAGCTGCTGGGCCTGCACTGGGGGGATGTCGACTTCGAGCGCGGCTTTGTGGTCGTCCGCCGGAGCCTGACGCCGGTGCAGGGCCAAGGACTGGTCGTTGGACCGACCAAGACCCATCAGGTGCGCATCGTCGAACTGGGACCGTTTGGTCTCGCGGTTCTGCGGGACCAGCGCGCACGACAGGCTGCGCAGCGGCGGCAGCTAGGTGACGGCTACGCCACGCATGACCTGGTGGCAGCGGATGCCCTGGGCAAGCCGCTGCCGGTGAGCACGGTCTACCGCTGGGTGCAGACGGCGCTCGCACGGGCGGGGCTCCCGAGGCACACGCGGCTGCACGACCTTCGGCACGCACACGCCACGCTGCTTTTGGCGCGCGGCCACGCGTTGCCCGTGGTGAGCGAGCGGCTCGCACATGGGGACAAGACCACGACCGCGAACCTCTACGCGCACGCGCTCCCGAACTCGCAGCGGGCGGCCGCGCGGGACCTGGACGCCTACATTCCTGGACATCGGGACGACCCAGGGATGACCCGGATCCCCTCGGCAGCGGGCTCCCAACAGGTTTGGGACGGGCCGTTGGAGCGGAAGACGGGATTCGAACCCGTGACCCTCTCCTTGGCAAGGAGATGCTCTACCACTGAGCCACTTCCGCCGGGCGGGACCGGCCCGCTCGATATTCTAGCGCGAGCCGCCGCCGGTCAGGGCCGGGCCGTCCAGGCAGCCGAAGTGCGTGGGTGGCGCTCAGGCGATCTCGGTGGCTCAACACCCTCTCCCCAGGGAGAAGGGACCGGATCCGGCGGTTTGGTTCCCCAAAGGCGTAGGGCCGGCGCGCCGGGCCGTCCAGGCAGCCGAAGTGCGTGGGTGGCCCTCAGGCCAAGGCGGCGGCTCGACTCCCTCTCCCCACCGTGGGAGAGGGATGGGGTGAGGGGGTCGGCCCGGCCATCGCTCGCGCCGTCAACGAATCCCCTCATCCTCACCTTCTCCCCAGGGAGAAGGGACCGGACCCGGCTGATTGGTTCCCCAAAGGCATAGGGCCGGCGGGCCGGGCCGTCCAGGCAGCCAAGGTGCTGGGGTGGCCCTCAGGCCAAGTCGGCGGCTCTACTCCCTCTCCCCACCGTGGGAGAGGGATGGGGTGAGGGGGTCCGGAGAGTCACCGGCGCCGTCGGGGTCGTCGGCCAGCTCTTCGAGCAGGCGAGCCAGTAGCTCCGCGAGCGGCGCCCGGTAGCCGGCGGGGATGCCCCGCTCGCCCAATGCGTCGGCCAGCGCCGCGTCGGCGGCGCGGAAACGCCAGGCGCGCACGACCCGATCGAGCGCCGGGCTGGCGGCGGTCACCACCGGCGCTTCGCCGAGCAGCCAGGCGGTGCCGCCGCCCTCGGCGGCGAGCCCCGCCCGCTCGACAAGCCGACCCAACTCGCGCGCGGCGAACACGCTCGGCGCCCCCTGGCCCCGCGCCCAGCGATTGACCGTGCTAGGGCTCACGCTGACGCCGGATGCTTGCAGCTCCGCCGCCACCTCATCCAGCGTGCGGTCGGCGTAGCCCATGTAGGCCCGCAGCCGCCGGGCGAACTCACTCCGCCCCGGCCGGGGATCGTTGCTGACGTGCGAATCGAGGTTCATTCTGACCTGAACGGTATCATTTCCTAAGAATTTCGTCTACTTTGGCAAAATCAACCATAAATGGTAGTATCTCGCAAGCCGAGGGTGGTCACCAGATTCCCAATTCGATTCGCAAGGCGGTTCCGGATGGCGCGCGCAGGACCGGCGGTGGGCGCCCCAGCCCAACTGTCAAGCGATCGCGACCGTCGGGACGAGTTGGCCTCGCGCTTGGCGCGCGAGCCGCAGATTGCCGCGCTGGAAGCGGTGGCGGAGTGGGCCGAGACGCAGGGCGTGTCACTGGAGTCGGTGGGCGGAATGCGGGAGGTGATCGCCGCGTTCGCCGCCAATACTCAGACGCCAAACCTCGACTTGGCCATGCGCGCGCGGCGGCGCCGGATCGTGAGCGAGCTCCGTTCGACCGGCTGACGCGGCTAGTCGATCGGATCGAAGAAGGTCAGGTCCTGGCCGAAGTTGTCCATGGCCTCGACCGCGTCGCCGCGAAGCTTGACTCTGATGTCGCGCGTGCGGTGCCGCAGGACGATCTCGCTGGGCGGTGGATTGAGCGTGAACGTGATGCGCCGGCCGTACGGCGGCTCGGGCACCATGAGATAGCGCCCCGTGCGCGGCGCGGTCGCGACCGCGCCCTCGACCACGACGTCGTGCGGGTTCGCCCAGGCGGGCACCCGCACGAAGAGCGGCCCCCGACGCTTGATCGTGACGCCGAGCACGCCGCTGGGATAGGGCGACTCGACCTCGATGTCCTCGGTGCGGTGGTCGAATAGCAGGTTGACCCAGTGGCCCGCGGCGTCGAAGCGGGTCACGTCGCGGTAGGCCTCGCAGAGCGACGCCACCGCGCCGCCGACGATGTCCATGTTGAACGAGATGCGGTCGGCCTCGACTGGCCGGTGCCCGTACGGCGCGGGGAAGCCGTAGGCGCCGAGGTGACGCCGGGCCACGTCGCGGCGACCATCGCCGCCCCCCGGATCGGACGGCTCGCCGATCCATGACACGTCGCGCAGCTGGCTGGGCAGCAAATGCCCGCGCAGGATGCGCTCGGCGTCGTCGAATGCCTCGGGATAGCCCCAGCGTCCCAGAATGAGCGCCGTTTCCAGGATGTCGCCGGTGTTGTTGACCTCGCCAAAATCGGGCGCCGCGTCCGGCAGGCTGCTCTCGATGACCCAGCCAAGCTCGTCGCGGATCTCCCACAGCCCGCGGCTGTAAAACGTCCTCACGCGCTCCATCAGCGGCGCGTCGTTGAGCAGGTCGGCCAGTTGCGCCAAGGAGGACATGACGCACGTGGTGGAGTGCGTGTGCGAGCCGAAGCGCTCGGTGGAGTAGCTGCCGTCGGCGGTGAAATGGTCCGCCACGGCCTTGTCCTTGAGCCGGATGGCCAGCTCCAACGCCGGACCGTAGCCCGCCGCGCGGTAGTACTTGACCAGCGGGCCTATGGCGCGACCCAGTCCGCGGATGAAGGTGGGTTCGACATTGACGTCAATGCCGTGGGCGCGGGCGACGCCTTCGTCATCCCAGTCTCGGTCGGGGTCCCAGAGTTCGTTGATCGCGGCGATACTCGCCGCGGCAACGTCGTGTGCCTGCGCGGAGTCCCGGAATTGCGCCAGGGCGTAGAGCGCGTGGAAGCCCTCGCGCACGTTGTGCGTTGGAAAGTTCACCAGCGGACCGTCGATGCGCTCGCGGTTGAGCGGCAGCGGCAGCGGTCCGCTATATGAAAAGAACGCGGCCCGCGCGTGCTTATCGACCGCCGCTTCGTCGATGGGAAAGCCCAGGGACTCGGCCGTCAGCAGGGCGTTGAGATGCCGCCCGGGGACATGCGCTTCCGAGTGCACGGGGCTGAAGGCGAGACGCGGCTCGGGCCAAACCTGCGAGCCAAAGAACGGGATGTCGTCGTCGTCCGCGTTGAACACGCTCGCCATCGTGCGTGTGCCCGCCTCGATGGCGGCGGCGATGTCGGTGGTGTTGACGTTGCGCAGCTTCATGGGAGACTCGCCAACCTGCCGCTCGACTGGGCGGAGTATAGGCGCGCCCACCATGTCCCGCGACGCTCACGCCACGACCGACGAGCATCGGGAAGCGTTGGCGCGTCCGCCGGCAACGCTCAGGCCGCACGACGTCACGCTGCGCGGACCGCGATTGGTGCTGCGCCCGATGAAGGAAGACGACTGGGCGCCGCTGCTGGCCTGGAACAACGATCCCGAGGTGCTGGCGTGGGCCGAAGGCGACGAGATTGAGTCGCGCACGTTGGACGAGGTGCAGCGCATCTACCGCGCGATCTCGGTCAACGCGCACTGCTTTCTCATGGAGCTGGACGGCGAGCCCATCGGCGAATGCTGGCTGCAGCGCATGAACCTGGAGCGGCTGGTCGCGCGTCACCAAGACGAGGACGTTCGGCGCATCGACATCGCTATTGGCCTGCCGGCGCTGTGGGGACAGGGGCTGGGCCGCGAGGCGGTGGGCCTGCTGCTCGATTTCGGCTTCCGCCGAGAGGGCGTTGACGTGATCTACGCCTGCGTCGACGCCGACAACGCGCGCAGCCGGCGCATGTTCGCGTCGCTGGGGTTCGCGGTCGAGGCGGGCGTAGATGCAGGCGGATTTCAGGGCGACGCCGAGCTCGACCTGATGCTAAGTCGGGCCAAATACGACGCCGTCCGTTTCAACGATTGACCGGCATCGGGCATCCAGCCGCCGCTCCCCGGATACGTGCTCGGCGAATCCGTCAGTCCGTGTAGGGGCAGCCCTTGTGGCTGCCCGAATCCACCCGGACGGGCGCCCATAAGGGACGCCCCTACGAGTCCGTGTACAGGTCCCGCAATCGAATCGGGTTGGAGCCGGAGCGGTACCGCGACACCGGGGGTGAGGGGATTCCGCGCCCGGCTCAGAGGTTGACCAGCACCAGCCCCGCCAGCGCCGCTGCGATGCCGAGCAGCGTCACCGGGCCGTGCCGTTCGCGCCAGACGATCCAGCCGGCCAGGGTGATGAGGAGCACGGTGCCGGCGCTGTGCACCGGAAAAGCCACCGCGCCCGGCACCTCGCGCAGCGCGGCCAAGAACTGCCACAGCTGCACCACGTTGCACAGGCCCAGCCCTACGCCCATCGCGATCGGCAGCGGGACCCACGCCAGCGCGTTCGCCTGTCCCTGCCGACGCATCGGCGGACCCGGACCTTCGCTCCAGCGTCGGATGGCCAGCGTCACGCCCGCAGTCACCGTCGCACCGGCGAACGTCGCCAGCACGAACGCTCCGCGATCGGCGGCGGGCGTGACTTCGTTGATGACCTTCCACGAGATCAGCGTCGCGGCGGTGA
The DNA here is from genome assembly GCA_026708035.1 of Chloroflexota bacterium. Taxonomy (NCBI): domain Bacteria; kingdom Bacillati; phylum Chloroflexota; species Chloroflexota bacterium. The sequence continues at coordinate 35,361 of JAPOVQ010000019.1, forward strand.
ATCCCAGCAAACCGGCGACCACCGCCCAATAGAAGCCGACTCTTGTCGCCGGCAGCATGGGCATGCGGCGGTAGGCAATCAGGGGCGCCGCGACTACCAGCAAGGCGATGCCGACCAGCGTGACCGCTTCGGCCGGCTCCCCGAACACCACCAGCGACACGGTGATTGGCGCAAGCAGCGCCAGCGAGCCGAGCGCGAAGGTGACGCCCACGCCCCGCTGCCCGAGCATGAAGTACTGCAGGACGAAGAGCACGGCGAAGCCGACGCCGTTCAGCGCGCCCACCCAATAGGCCAGCGCCGACGCCTCCCAGCCGCCCTGGATGGCCACCCACACCAGCGCCACCAGCGCGGCGACGGCGTAGTTGGTGACGGACACGTAAAAGTAGTGCCCGCGCCGCCGCTGGGCCGCACGCTGAATCAGCCCAAACGACACCGCCAGCGCCACGGCTGCCACGAGATATCCCATAACGGCGGATAGGCTCGCATACCAGGACGGTCACACGACTCTCGGCGCGATTCCCCCTCATCCTCACCTTCTCCCGCCAGGGGACAAGGGACCGGACACGGCTCCCGGTCACCACGGGTACATGGCCGGTGGCCCGGGCTGCGGGCAGGCCGGGATTCGATCACGCCGAGTGTGGTCGGGGCTCAGTCGCGCGGGTCGTCCGAGGCTCCTCTCCCCACCGTGGGAGAGGGTTGGGGTGAGGGGGATTCGCCAGTCAGATCGATCCGCACCACGTGCCGTCGCAGTCCCAGCGGCCCGAGCTCGCGCGCGCCCACGGCCTGGAACATGGGCCTGGTCCCGCCAAAGCGGTAGCTCGGCGAGTCGGGATCGACGGGATAGGCCTCAACCGCCGCCGCGCCTTGCTCGCCGGCATAGTCGAGCGCGGCCTCAAGCAGGCGCGACGCCAGACCGCTGCCGCGCAACCGCCGCGGAACGAAGAAGCAGGTGAGCGCCCAGACCGACGGATCGTCGGCGCGGGCGGCGCCGGGCACCGCCGACGTGTTGGGCCTGGGGAACGTGGGACGCGGCGCGATCGAGCACCAGCCGATGGGCTCGTCGCCAGCGTAGGCCAGTATGCCCACCGGCACGCCCGCCATCACCCGCGACCGCATCCCGTCTTTCCGGGTCGTGCGGTCAAGGTTCCGGTTTTCTTGGGGCGTCGCCCGAAACGGCATGCACCAGCAATAGGACGGCCCGCCCCGCGCCTCGAACAGCCGCTCCAAATCCGCCCACGTCGCCGCCTCGACTGAACGGAAGGTCAGGCCCGAAGGCAAGTGGTCCATGGAGGTGAACATAGCGACCGGCCAGGCCTATCGCGACCCGCGCGGGCTCGCGAGCACCGTGGACGCCGCTTCGACAACACACTGCGCGCTCGACCGTCGCGTGGTCGAGGCGAAATCTGGTCTACATATGGTCCGAAGGGAGGCGGGCCGTGCGGCAATCTGACCGAATCCAGCCAATCAGCTACGAGCAACTGCAGGAGACGTTGGCGCTGCTCAAGATCCTGGCCCTGGGCGACCGGCAGATCGCAGCGGGTGAGGTTCAGCCCGCCGCCGAGGTCGTCGCGCGGCTGCGGAAGCGTCAACCGACCGCCTGACCTCGCCCCCTACGCCGCTACATCCTCGACGTCCGCCCCGCAGAGGTAGCGCCACCAGTCGTCGCGGACGGCGGCGACCTGGTCGCTGGCGGAGCCTTGCCAGGCGTGGCGGTTCACGTTGTCGCGGAACAATTCCCACATGTCGTGGCTGTCCCAGCCGGTCGCGTCGAAGTGCCCGCGCTGCGGCTCGGCGGGGTGGTAGCGCACCTTGAACATGAAGCGCGGCTGGTCGGTGAGGTTCGGCTGGGCGCAGTGCCAGATCGCGTCGTGGATGAAGGCGATGCGCCCGCCGGGACCGGAGAGGTGCTTCTGTCCGACGATGTTGCGGTAGCGCGCGATGTCGTGGCCTACCTGGCGCAGGTGCGACCCCGGCAGGATTAGCGTGGGGCCCATCTCACGCGGCACGTCGTGGGTGAAGTAGGCGATCAGGATGTTGAAGCGGTAGAAGTCCTCGCGCGTCAGCCGCCGCCCGTCCCGATCGTGATCGACGTGCCAGGACTGCGCGCTTCGCTGGCCCGCGGGCGTGATGTGTAGATAGGAGTGGTCGTGGATGTAAGACGGGCCCATGAGCGTGGCGAGGACCGCCTTCACGCGCGGCAGCTCGAGCACGGCCTGCGTGGCGGGCGAGGTGTCCAGGAACGCGTCGGGAATCTTGGGCTCCCAGCGGGCGTCGGTGGGCGCGCGAAGCTGCTCCTCGTAGACCTTGGCGTTGAGGTCCTCCGGCACCAGGTCGTCGAACTCGATGAACCCGTCCATCACGAACTGGGCCATCTGGCGCATATCCAGACGCGCGGCGGTCTCGGCGGGCGGGGCGGCGGTAGTCATGGGGCGGGCACCATCCTCTCCAGCACGAATTCGTGGTCGAGATAACCGGGATCAATCTCGCTGGGCGGTTGGGGTAGCTGGATGACGCGCCAGCCATCGCGCATGGCGTCCAACACGCTGCCGTAGGGCGGCTCGTCCGCGTCGCCGGTCTTCATCTGCTCGTCTTTGGGCTGCGCGCCGTCGAACAGCGCCCAGGCCACCACCGGCGCCGTGAGGTTGAGACTGTTCGCATGCAGGATGAGGATTTGCTGGCGTTCCTCGGCCATGTCCCCCCTCGGGTCGATCCGCACGGTCGGATACGCCGGATCGCGGCGGTGTGCCGGGGCCATTATCCAACGTTGCGGAAATTGTGCGCGGGCCGATAGCCGATTATCCCCTCACCCTAACCCTCTCCCCGCGGGAGAGGGGACCGGACCGGACTTTTTTCCCATACCGGTCCTCGCCCAGCGAGCGGCCTGTGCATGCATCTCTCCCCGCAGGAGAGGGGACCGGACCGACCCTTGACCCCACACCGGTCCTCGCCCAGCGAGCGGCCTGTGCATGCATCTCTCCCCGCGGGAGAGGGGACCGGACCGGACTTTGGTCCCATACCGGTCCTCGACCATCGAGCGGCCTGTGCCTGGATTCGTCGGGGCGCCCCGGGTGGGCACCCTTTGCCTGACGGATTTCCCACTGTGCCCACTGGGATCCGGCTCCCTCTCCCACGGGGAGAGGGTCGGGGTGAGGGGCTCCGACGCCCGAGATTGCGCCCACGGTCGCGGCCGCCGCGTAGGGGCGCCCCTAGTGGGCGCCCATTCCGCCGGTGAAGAGGGCAGCCACGAGGGCCGTCCCGACACGGATTGACGGATAGGCAAGGATTCGATCGAGGATTAGGGGGCTGACGCCTGTCAACTCCCAGAGGAGCCGAGGCCGGCAGCGTCTTGAACCGCCCGGCGCAGGCCCATGAACGAGTCGTGGGAATTCTGCGCGCGGCTGCGGCCTTCGGGGTGCCAGTGGGTTTCCAGGCTGATGTGGCCGTCGTAGCTGTCGTCGATCAAGGCGCGAATCTGGGCCGGCCAGTCCAGGTCGCCTTGGCCGATGGCGGTCCACGCGGTGAGCCCGGTCGCAGGATCGACCTCCATGGCGTCCTTGGCGTGGACGTGGACCATCCAGGGCTTGACCGCCTCGTACCCGGCGCGAAAGTCATCGCCGCCGGAGACGAAGTCGTTGGCCGGGTCCCAGATGGCGCGCACGGACGGATGGTCCACCGCCGCCAGAATCGCCGCCGTGTTGCGGCCGGTGTTCCCGAAGCAGCTCCGCACGTTCTCCACGCACAGCGTCAGCCCGACGTCCTCGGCGCGACCGGCGGCATCCAGCAAGATCGCCCGGATCGCGGCCCGGCGCGCGGCGGGCAGGCCGCCCCCGTCGGGAAGGCGGGGGCTGGGGTTGTCGCCGCCCACGTCGCGGCGTCCGGTGAACAGCCGCACGCGCGGGCAGCCGATGGCCGAGGCGAAGTCCATCGCCGCTTCGAGCTCGTCCAGGTGCTCGCGCCAGCCGGGCAGCGAGGCGATGTCCTCCGGATCGGCGTCGGCCAGCCGCAGGGCCTTGAAGGCGGGCGAGAGCACCATGGCCGGTTCCAGTCCCGTGCGTTGCAGGGCGTCCCGGACGCGCGCGTGGTCGTCGGCGTCAGCCGTCTCGATGGGCACGCCCCACACCGTGTCTAGTTCGAGGGCCGTCATGCCGTGGGTCCGAGCAAATGACATGGACTGGTCCAGGTCGTCGCTGACCTCGTTGATCACCAGGCTGTAGGTGAATGCGTGGTTGGGCATGGCGGGGGCCTGCGGGTGGCTTGTGTGGGTGGCGCGGCCAGAGTGTAGTCGTCCACAGCGTGCCGGGGTGCGGCGAGTGCTGTTGCCCCGCGAACGAGGTGAGCCCGGATTCCCATTTCCAGAGGCCGTTGCACACCCGTCCGGCATTCCCGCGACGGGAGACCACGGCAAAGTCGGGTAGGGGCGGGTCTCAGACCCGCCCGACACCAAGCATTCAGCGTGCCTCGAGATTCGACCGAACTGGATTCCGGCCTTCGCCGGAATGACGGAGTAGCGGCCGCTGCTGTGCGAGCTGGTCACCCGGAGGCAGGCATCATGAGTAGGCAGTGTTTCGCTCGATCCCTTCATGAAACCGCCCATGCCTGACATTCCCGCCGACGCGGCGGCCATCGACGCGGCCTGGCTCACGCGCGCGCTGCAGTCGAGCGGGATGCTGACGGATGGAGCGGTTGCGTCCGTGCAGGTCGAACCACTTGGCGGCAGCCAGGGGTTCGCCGGGCAGTTGCGGCGACTGCGGACAACCTATGACGGCAAGGCGCACGGCGCACCGCCGAGCTTCATCGTCAAGCTGCACAGCCCAAACGCCATCACGCGCGAGCTGATCCAGCGCATCGGCGCGGCATCGCGCGAAATCCGCTTCTACCGCGAGCTGGCCGTTCGAGCGGGCGTGCCGACCGCGTCGCTCCACTTCGCGGCCCACGACGGCGAGCGCTACGTCCTGCTGCTGGAAGACCTCGCCCCGGCCCGCGCCGGCGATCCGGCGGCGGGATGCTCCCCGGAGCAGTGCCAGGCAGCCGTCGCCAACGTGGCCGGAATGCACGCCGCGTGGTGGGATAGCCCGGCGCTCGCCTCACTCGACTGGATACCCGAGTTCGCCGATCTGACCGCCACGCGCCACGCAATCTGCCGCGAGGCGTGGCCGGAGTTCGTGGACCGATATCGCGGTCAGTTCCCCGGCCTTTGCAACCGCGTCGGACCCGCACTGCTCGACGGCCTGGATACCGTGCGCTGCGCTTTGTCCCAGGCGTCCCCGACCCTGCTGCATGGCGACTTCCGCCCCGACAACGTGATGTTCGCCGCGGGCGGAAGCGGCGCTCCGGCGGCATTTGTCGACTGGCAGGTGATGCTCCGCGGGCCGGGCCTTATGGACGTCGCCTATTTCCTGGTGTCGGCGACGGACCGCGACACGCGGCGCTGGCTGGAAATGGACACGCTGCGCGCCTATCGGCAGGCGCTGGCGCATGGCGGCGTGACCGGCTACACCGCCGAGCAGTGCCTGACCGACTACCGGCTTGCCATGGCGGACGTGCTCTCGCGCATCGTCGTGCTTACGACGCGAGTCTTGCCCGAAGGCACAGCCGGCTGGTCGGTGTTCGACGTCCTGGCCGAACGCATCGCCGGCGCGGTTGTCGATCTGGACTGCGTGGGGCTGGTGGCGTCGTAGTCGGAGCCGTCACGTCCACTTGCGTAGACTGCCTGTCAATCGACCGACCCAATCAGGACGGCCATGCCCACCTACGAGGTCTTCGAGCGCCAGCGCCAGCTGAAGGTATATGCCGATGGGCGGTACCTGGCGGCCGTGCAGCAGGGGCTCTATCGGCCCTATGTCTTTCCGGTGCGAACCGTGCACGGCCACCTGGTCACGCAGGCCGGTCCGGCGGACCACCCGCACCATCTGTCGCTTTGGATCGGGCACACGGACGTCAACGGCCTCAACTTCTGGGCCCCCGAGACGCTGGGCATTTTTCCACCGCCGCGGATCCTGGTCCGCGACACCCGGACCGATGTCTCAGCCGAGGGTGTCGAATTCGATCAGCGCATCGAGTGGGTCGACGGCGATGGCGGGTTGGTGCTGGGCGAGCGGCGTCGGACCGGCGTGCGCCTTTGGGCCGGTCACGTGGCCGTGGACGTGGTTTCCACCCTTACGGCTCCGGATGCGCCGGTGGAGTTCGGCCAGGACAAAGACGCCGGATTGGCTCTGCGCATCGCCGACCAGATCGACGTCCTGGACGGCGGCGAGATTCTCAGCGCGACGGGCGCCCGCAACGAGCCCGCGACGTTCGACACGCACGCGGACTGGGTGGACTACTCCGGTCCGGTCACGAACGACCACGTCGCCGGCATTGCCATCTTTCCCTATCCCGAGGTCGCGGATACGCCCTGGTTCACGCGCGACTACGGCCCGATCTACGTGGGACCGTGGCGGCACAGTGCCATGACGCTGGACCCGGGGGAGTCCTTCACCCTCGGCGCGCGGTTCGTGGCCCACGACGGCGGACCGGACGACATGGACATCGACGGACTCTTCCAGCGGTTCCGGGCGGAGCAGGGCTGACGGCGGCTTATCGACGTCGGCTGGCAGACGTGCGCCGTCTGGAGTGTCCGGAACCACCTCCGTCCCGACCGACTGCCGGCGGGAGATATCGGCATCGTCCGGTAGGGGCGGGTTTCAAACCCGCCCGAACTTCATGCGCGAGATTGAGCGGACCTGGATTCCGGCTTCCGACGGAATGACGAGTGGGTCCGCGTGAAACGGAATGAGTCTCGCCGGAGGTTTCCTAGTCTCCCTGCAGCTCCACGATCTCCTTGGCGCTAAGGTGGGGCGGTTCCCCGGCGGGCGCGTTGCGTTGGATGTCCAGCTCGCTCGAAATGCCGACGATCGAGCACGACACCGCCTCGTGCCCGAGCACGTAGCGAATGGCCGTCTCGTGCGCGGGCTCGTCCCGCGCGTCCGCCGTGGCATGCAGGCGCTCGCGCAGGCCGGCCAGCTGGCGCACGCGATTGCGGAAGGACTCGCGGCGGCGCCAGTCGGTGACCGGCAGGCGGTCGATGCCCGCCTCGTCGAGCATGAGGACGCCGCTGCCGAACGGCGACCTTGCCAGCACGCCCGTGCCGCGCTCGGCGGCCAGCGGCAGCACGTGTCGAGCGACGCCGTCGTCCGCGAGGCTGAACGGGGACTCGACGACCGGCGCGTCCCACAGACGGATGGCCTCGGCCGCGGCCGGGGCCGACGCGGACACGCCCCACCAGCGAATCTTGCCCGCCTGCTGCAAGCGCCGCAGCGCCTCGAACGGTTCGGGTTGCCGCACGATGTCCAGCGGCGGGTCGTGCAGCAGCAGCGCGTCGATGTAGGTCGTGCGCAGACGCCGCAGCGACAGCTCGCACGCCTGTTGAATGCGTGACGGAGAGAAGTCTTGGGGCTCGTAGTCCAGGTGCAGGTCCTGGGCGCCGTCGCTGCCGGGCAGGTACCCGACCTTGGTCACCAGCACCGTCTCGCCGCGCACGCCTTCCAGCGCCTTGCCCAGCACGGTCTCGCTGCGTCCGCCGCCGTATTGTTCCGCCGTGTCGAAGGTCGTGATGCCCGCGTCGAACGCCGCGCGCACAAGCGCCACCGCATCCAGCGAGGCCATCGGCCCCCACGACAGACCGCCGATCTCCCAGCACCCCATGCAGAGGCTGCTCACGCGGATGCCCGTCGACCCAAGCTCTCGTTCCGTCATGGCGTTCTCCCGTGGCCGCCCTTCAGGCCGTCACGGTACCGGACGCGCCAGCAGCCGCGTCAGTCGCTGCCGAAGCCAAAGCTATACAGCTCGGCGCCGCGCAGGTGGAAGCGCAGCTTCAGGCCGCCCCGCAGGTCGCCGGGCGCGCCGCCTGACCAGGTGAGGTTGTGGCGGATGCTGTCGCCCTCGAACCGCTGGCAGGCGGAGCGCTCGAATCCCGGCCAGACGTCGTTGTAGGGGTCCATCACCTCGGCTTCGATGTAGCCGCCCGGCTCGCAGCGGGCGTTGATGAAAAGCTGGCCGGCGGACGGCCTCACGGGCTTGGTCTCCACGTAACCCTCGCGCACCGTGGCGTCCAGCGACACGTAGCCGTCGAAGCGCAGCGTGGCCAGGCACAGGTGGTGGCCGTTCTCGGCGATGCTCGGGTCGTGCACCTCCGGCACGTCCAGACCTTGCCCGCTGCCGATGATCCACCAGTCGTGGTGAATGTTGTTGCCGCCGTAGTAGAACCACAGCTCATCGCCGACCACGAGCGGCTGCACCGTCGTCTCGTTGTCCAGCGCGTCGTAGGACCCTTCGGGACCGCGCGGGATGAACGGCCGGTGGTCGTTGAACCGATGCCAGTTGTGCCCGTCGCGGCTGTAGTGCAGGTAAAGGTCCAGCGTGTCGTCCACCGTGTGCAGCATGTTGAGGATGCCCAGGTGCATTTCGCCCGCGCGCCAGGGCACGAAGCTGTAGTGCCCGTCGTCCAGGTTGTCCGCCGCGCCGGGCTCGAAGATCAACTCCGCAGGCGACCAGTTGACCAGGTCCTGGCTCTCCTGCCGCCAAACGCGGCGGCGGGTGCCCCACACGCCCTCCGGCTGGCTCGGCCACACGGGGGCGAACCAGTGGTCGAACTCGGGGTGCCAGGCCTCGCCCGCGGAGTCGCCGTAGCGGCCCCAGAGCACGTATTTCTCATCGATCGAGTCGTAGGTCAGCACCTGGCAGTCGGCCGCCCACTCCGGGATGATCGGGTTGGCGGGATGGCGGGTCCAGTCCAGGCCGTTGCCCGACATCGCGAGGCCCAGCCCCATCCCCCGCCTGCCGACGCGGTAGACGTGGACCTTCTTGAACCGGCGACTGTGGTCCGTCTCGATCGGGTCCAGCATGATCGACGGGAACAGGGTGGACTCGTCGTTGGCGTCCGGCGACACGATGAGCGTGTTGGTGTCCCGGCCGTCGATGGTGTGGCGCCCCAGCAGCGGCTTCTCCCAGGTGATGCCGTCGGTCGACTCGGCGTAGTAGATGCGGCTGCCCAGGCGCGGGACGCCCTTGCTGCCCCAATAGTTCGGATAGTCCTCGTACCAGCACTTGAAGAGCCCGTCCTCCGGATCCTGCAGGACGTTGAACGAGCAGCTGCGGAAATAGGGCACCACCTCCCACGGCTGATCGTTCTCGATCAGGGGGTTGGCCGGGTGCTTGACCGGGTGGTGGAAGCGGCGGGTGATGTTCTTGACCACCGCGACCACGTCGTCGTCGATGAAGAGCTGGCGATCGGCGCCGATGTCCTTGGCGATCCGATCGGGGGCATAGGCGAGAAACATGGCGCCTCGGAGGTAGTGCGTGCGACGCCCCAGCGTAGCGTTCGGCCACGGGGGTCGGGCCAACTGGCCTTGGCGATGCCAGGCCGACCCCAGGGATTCGGAGAGTGGCAGTTGTGTCAACCTGTCGCTAGGAAGGGTCGAAATCGGGGCATTGGCAATACCCCAATCCGTTCGCCCTGAGCTTGTCGATGGGCTTATCGAACGGATTGGGTTCTTGCACGAAATGAGGCGCTTCCTATTCAGAGGCTTCCTACAGTCGCAGGTCCGCGCGTGCCGTACCGCACGAGTGACCCCACGGAGAGATGCCCGCTGACCATTCGCGCAGCCGCGCTCGCGCTCTCGATCGTCCTTGCACTGGCGGCGGCGGCTTGCGGTGATGCGACCGACACGCCGGAACCAATGCCCGCGCCCAGTCCTTTGATCCTGAGCCCCACGACCACGCCCGAAACGACGCCGACGCCAGTCCCCACCCCGACCGCCACACCTTCGCCGAGTCCGGTGACGGACGCGGCCCAGACTCGGGCCGATTCCCCCGCCACCGACCGCGAAGCGCTGATCGCCTTCTATCACGCGACCGACGGTCCGAACTGGACGGACAACACCAACTGGCTCAGCGACGCGCCGCTCTTCACCTGGTACGGCGTAACGACGGACGACGACGACGGCCGGGTCATCAAACTGCTGCTGCGTGAGAACTAGCTGCGGGGAGAGTTGCCGTCGGCGTTGGGCCGGCTGTCCAAGCTTGCGGAGCTTTCGCTCTGGGGCAACCGATTGCACGGGGCCATCCCTGCCGAGCTGGGCAATCTGGCCCACTTGAAATCGCTGGTGCTCAATGACAACCAGCTCGTCGGCGCGATTCCGCCCGAGTTGGGCCGACTTGCCAAGCTGGAAGATCTGGCGCTCGAAGACAACCAGCTCAGCGGAACGATCCCGCCCGAGCTAGGGCGCCTGGCCAACCTGGGATACCTGGTGCTGTGGGGCAACCGACTCACCGGTGAAATACCGCCCGAGATGGGCAATCTCGGAAGACTGGGGATCCTGGCACTTGAGCGCAACCGGCTCAGCGGCGCGATTCCGCCCGAGTTGGGCAACCTCTCCAATCTCTGGGTGTTGCGTCTCAACGCGAACACCCTCACCGGGCGCATTCCATCCGAGTTGGGACGTCTCTCCGAACTGCGGGAGTTGGCGCTCAATCACAACGAGCTTTCCGGATCCATTCCGCCCGAGCTCGGCGGACTCGCCAACGTGAGCGAGCTGTTTCTCAATGACAACAACTTGACTGGACCAATTCCTCCCGACCTCGGCAGCCTCCCTCGGCTGGTACGGCTGCTGCTCCATCGCAACTCATTGACAGGCGCTATCCCGCCGGAGTTGGGCAATCTTGCCGGACGGGCATACGTGAGCTTGAGTGGCGGCAACCAATTCACGGGCTGCGTCCCGGACGCCTTGCAAGACTTGGCGAGTGATATTGACCAGCTCGGGCTGCCGTTTTGCGAGGCTGCCGGAAACCAAGGCCGCCAAACCACAACCCCGGCGATATCGACCCAACCGACCCCCTCGCCAGCCCCAACACCCACGACGACCCCGGATCCTCGGCGGACCGCAGCGCCCACGCCCATGCCGACGCCTACACCTACGCCCACGCCCCGGTCCAGCCCGGACCGGTACGTGCTGATTGCGCTCTACCAGGCGACCAACGGACCCTTTTGGGCGAACAACGCCAACTGGCTCAGCGACGCGCCGCTCAGCGAGTGGCACGGCGTTCGCACGAACGACAGCGGCCGAGTGACCGAGCTGCAGCTCAGTCAGAACGGGCTGCGGGGAGAGATTCCGTCGGAGTTGGGCGAGCTGTCACAACTGGAGATATTGAGGCTCGAGACCAACCAGTTGATTGGGGAGATCCCGCCGGAATTGGGACACCTGGCCAGGTTGCGGGAACTGTGGCTGAGCGACAACGCGTTGAGCGGAACGATTCCCCGTGAGCTGAGCTTTCTCACGCGCCTCGAAGAACTCCTGCTCATGCACAACCAGTTGGGTGGGACGATCCCTCCCGAGCTGGGCAGCCTCGACAACCTGCTCGCGCTGGCGCTCTTTGACAACCAGCTCCAAGGGACGATTCCGCCTGAGTTGGGCGACCTCACCCATCTCGGCACGCTGGCGCTTTGGGACAACCAACTGCAGGGAGCGATACCGCCCGAGTTGGGCAACCTCTCCAAACTGCAACAGCTGGGACTCGCGAGAAACCAGCTCAGCGGCGCGATCCCGCCCGAGCTGGGCCGCCTTGCCAACCTGCGGTGGCTCAGGCTCAGCGGTGGCAACCAGCTGACGGGGTGCATCCCCGACGGGCTGCGGGATATCGAGGACAGCGACCTCGACGCGCTTGGCTTGCCGCTCTGCGCCACGACCGGATCGGCGCGCGGTGAAACCGCCGACCGCCAGCCCACCTCTGACCACGATGTGCTGGTCGCCTTCTACCACGCCACCGACGGCCCCAATTGGACGAACAGCACCAACTGGCTCAGCGACGCGCCGCTCAGCGACTGGCACGGCGTCGCCACCAACGGCGGCCGGGTCTCAAAGCTGCAACTCGAAGGTAACCGGCTGCGCGGCTACATTCTTCCTGCGCTGGGCGGCCTCGCCGGTCTCACCGTGCTGGACCTCGGCGATAACCAGCTGCGCGGCGGAATCCCGCCCGAGCTCGGCAACCTCGCCAAGTTGAAAGAGCTACGGCTCGACAACAACGCCCTACGTGGTGACCTCCCACCGGCGTTGGGCGACCTCGCCAATCTCGCCGTGCTGGATTTGGCGAATAACCGCCTGAGCCGTGCGATCCCGCCAAGATTAGGAGGTCTCGCCAATCTCGAACAGCTGGTGCTGTTGGCGAACGAGTTCAGCGGAATGATCCCGCCGGTGTTGGGCCGCCTCACCAATCTGACCAAGCTGAGCCTTTCGTTCAACGAATTGCAGGGGCCGATCCCCGCCGAGTTCGGGAACCTCGCCAACCTGCAAGACCTGTTGCTCGAGGGCAATCAGCTCAGCGGCGAGATTCCACCTGGCTTGGGAGACCTGGCCCATCTCACGTGGGTGCAACTCGCCGGCAACCAATTGACGGGATGCATTCCCGACGGTCTGCTTGATCTCGTCTTTAGCGATCTCACTGGGCTGGGCCTGCCGTTCTGCGGAACAAGCTAAATCCTGCGCGCACGGCCGGGCGCGTCGGCGGGTTGCTGGAGCCGAGGGCGGCCACTATTGGATGACGCCGCCCGGTAATTTGGCGTGGCTCGTGCAAGGACTTCGGCCAGACGTGCCTGTGTCAACCTGTCGCCATGGTCTTGGGTCGGCGAATGCTCGACGGCGCGCGCGGCGCTGTGGCGGTATTGCCCGCGACCGTTCGCACGGCTGCCCTTTCGCTAACGCTCGTCATTGCGCTGGCTGCGGCAGCCTGCGGCGACGCGCCTGCCGAAAGGGCCGAGCCGGCGGATCCGGCGCCAACGCCAGTTGCGGCTGAGACGCCTTCGCCCGCTGCCACGCGCGTCCCGGCCGAGGCGCCGACCGCGTCGCCCGCGTCGAGGGCCAACCCAACCCCAACGCCAGCGCCCACGGTCGCGACTCCATCCTCCGCGAGGACCAATCCCACGCCCACGATCGCGCCTTCGCCCACGCCGACGCCCCAGCCAACGCCTAGCCCCACGGCTGCGCCGTCGCCGACGCCTGCACCCGACCCAACCCCGACGCCGGCCGCCACGCCGACAATTGCTCCCAACCGCGACCGGAGGGTGCTCATTGCCTTCTACCAGGCAACCGATGGACCCAATTGGACGAACAACACCAACTGGCTCAGCGACGCCCCGCTCAACGACTGGCACGGCGTCACCGCGAACGCCGCCGGCCGGATCACGGAACTCTGGCTGTTCGACAACCAGCTGCAAGGGGAGCTCCCGCCCGCGCTGGGGCGTCTCACGCAACTGAATTCGCTGGGGCTCGGCCACAACCAGTTGACTGGGGTGATCCCGGCGGAGTTGGGCGGACTGGACAATCTGAAACAGCTCGTGCTCAACGACAACGCATTGAGCGGCCATATCCCGCCTGAGCTGGGCGGCCTTTCCAGCCTCCTATTCCTCAGGCTGAGCGCAAACCAGCTCAGCGGAACGATCCCGCCTGAGTTGAGCGGACTGGCCAACCTCGAAGTGCTGCATCTCAGTGCGAACCAGTTGAGCGGGACCATTCCGCCGGAGCTGAGCCGGCTGGCCAAGCTGAAACAGCTCCGCCTGCGCGGCAACCACCTACGAGGGACGATTCCGCCGGAGCTGAGCCGCCTGGGCAACCTCGAAGCGCTGGTGCTCAGCGAGAACCAGTTGACCGGGACGATTCCGCCGGAGCTGAGCCGCCTCGCCAATCTCGAAGGGCTGGTGCTTGATGAGAACCAGTTGAGTGGCGAGATTCCGGTGGAGTTGGCACGCCTTGCCAAGCTTCAGGTGCTGTCGCTCGAAAGTAACCAGGTGAGCGGGCAGATTCCGCCGGAGCTTGGCGATCTCGCGGCTCTCGTGCTGCTCGACCTCCGCCAGAACCAGTTCAGCGGGACCATCCCGGTCGAACTGGGCCGCCTCCAAACGTTGACGCATCTGACGCTCGGCAATAACCAGCTCGGCGGGCCTATTCCGCCGGAGTTGGGCGATCTTGCAGCCCTCACGGTGCTCGAAGCCAGCCAAAACCAGCTCAGTGGGACCATCCCGTCTGAGCTGGGCCGTCTCAGCAGCCTCCAACTCCTCGATCTCACGGACAACGAGCTGAGCGGCGAAATCCCACCGGAGTTGGGCCAGCTCGCAAATCTGCAGTGGCTGTCGCTCGGCTTCAACCAGTTGCAAGGTGCGATCCCGTCGTCGCTAGGCCGCCTTGCCAGCCTGCAATGGCTGAATCTCGGCTACAACCAGCTTGGTGGGGAAATCCCATTCGAGCTCGCCAGCCTTGCGAATCTGGTCACGCTTCACCTCGCCGGCGACAACCAGTTCACGGGGTGCATTCCCCTCGAACTGGGGAAGGTACGCGTCAATGATTTTGGCGAAACCGGCCTTTCCTTTTGTGCGCCCCCCGAGAGCGCGACCGTCCAAGCGGCGACCCCGACGCCCGCACCCCAACCGATCTCGGACCGCGAGGCGCTGGTCGCGTTCTACCACGCCACCGACGGACCGAATTGGACGAACAACACCAACTGGCTCAGCGAGGCGCCGCTCGACGAGTGGCACGGGGTCACCACGGACGACAGCGGCCGGGTGACGGAGTTGGTGCTCCACGGCAACGGACTACGCGGGGAGCTGCCGTCGGAGTTGGGACACCTGTCACACCTCGAGGGTATTTCCGTGCGCGAAAACGCGCTGAGTGGCGAGATTCCAGCCGCCCTGGGCAATCTCACCCGCCTGAAGGGGCTCGGGCTAGGGGTGAATCAGTTCATTGGAGTCATCCCCACCGAGCTCGGTCGCCTAACCAACCTGGAGTTTGTGGCGATTGAGGACAACCAGCTCTCCGGCTCAATCCCGCCCGAGCTGGGCCGCCTGGCGAACCTCAAATTCCTGGCGCTGCACGACAACCAGCTCACGGGCTCGATTCCGCCGGAGTTGGGGCGCCTCGCCAAGCTGGAATACCTGCTGCTCCAGGGCAATCAGCTCACCGGATCGATCCCGCCCGAGCTGGGCCGCCTGGCCAACCTTAAACAGCTGCTGCTCAGCGACAACCAGCTCACCGAATCAATTCCGCCGGCGTTGGAGGGCCTCTTCAGCCTGGGGGCGCTGTTCCTCGACGGCAATCAGCTCACCGGGGAAATCCCACCGGAGCTGGGCAACCTCGGAAGCCTCGCGGGGTTGCGGCTGGATAACAACGAGCTGACGGGCGCGATTCCGGCTGAGCTGGGCTTCCTCTTCAGCCTGCAGGAGTTGAGTCTCCGTGGGAACCACCTCACCGGCGCGATTCCGCCGGTGCTGGGCCGCCTGTACCGACTGCAAACGCTGAGCCTCGCGGCGAACCAGCTGACCGGATTGATACCGCCCGAGCTGGGCAATCTCACCAACCTGCACACGCTGATGCTCCGCGAGAACATGCTGGTTGGGGCCATACCGCCCGAGCTCGACGACCTCACCAGGCTGCAAGTGCTGTTTCTCGGCGGCGGCAATCAGCTGACGGGGTGCATTCCGGAGTGGATGCAGAAGATCCAATACAACGACCTGGACGACCTGGGACTACCGGATTGCAGCGCCGCCGACCCACCGCCGACCGTGACGCCGTCGCCCGAATCCGGCGCCGATCGGGCCGCACTGGTTGCGCTCTATCACGCGACCGACGGTCCGAACTGGACCAACAACGCAAACTGGCTCAGTGACGAGCCGCTGAGCGGCTGGCACGGCGTGGTCGCCGACAGCCGGGGGCGGGTCACCAGCCTGGACCTCAGCCAGAATGGGTTGCGCGGCCGGATTCCACGCGGGTTGGGCCAGCTGGCCGAACTCATCGAGCTGCGCCTCTCCGACAACGCGTTGCATGGGGCGATTCCCGCCGACCTGGGCAGCCTCTCGAATCTGAATATCTTGGCGCTTGGGGCGAACCAGTTGCAGGGGCGGATTCCGCCCGAGTTGGGTCGCATCTACGTCCTCGAGGAACTGTGGCTCCAGGAGAACCGCCTCAGCGGTCCGATCCCGCCGGAGCTGGGCAACATCGGGTACCTCAAGGAGCTGCACCTTTGGAAAAACGAACTGGAGGGAGAGATTCCCGCCGAGCTTGGCAACCTTTTCGGTCTCCAAATCCTTGAGCTCGGGGCCAACCGGTTGCAGGGCGAGATTCCGCCGGAGTTGGGCAGCCTTCTCGACCTGCAGGTGCTGAATCTGCATGAGAACCAATTGAGTGGATCGATTCCGCCTGAGCTGCGCCGCCTGTACAGCCTCGTCCAGCTCTCCCTGGGGGGCAACCAGCTGAAGGGTCCGATCCCCCCCGAGTTGGGCGAGCTGTCGAGACTGGAATTGTTGCGGCTCGAGTCCAACCAGTTGACCGGGGAGATCCCGCCGGAGCTGGGAGACCTGGCCAGGCTGCGGGAGCTGTGGCTCAGCGATAACGGGCTGAGCGGAACGATTCCCCGCGAGCTGAGCTTCCTCACCAACCTGCAAGACCTGGTGCTCACGAGAAACCAGTTGCACGGGACGATCCCTCGCCACTTCGGCAGCCTCGACAACCTGCGAGCCCTGCTGCTCGCGGAGAACCGGCTGCAGGGGGAAATCCCGCCGGAGTTGGGAGACCTCGGCAGGCTGCAAACCCTGGACCTCAGGAACAACCAGTTCGTCGGCGAGGTGCCGGCCACTCTTGGCGATCTCGCCAACCTGCGGTGGCTGGGCCTTGGCGGCAACCAATTCAGGGGCTGCATCCCGGACGAGTTGGAAGATACGGAGAACAACGACCTGGATTCGCTCGGGCTGCCGAACTGCGGCCCGAACTGAATCCCGATCCCCATATCGAGTGTGAATACGGCACGCCGGGCTGGGGTCGGGCGCGAGCGGAAGTCGCCGCTCGGTGATTTGGCGGAGCGCGAGCGAGGACGACGGCAAGACGCGACTGTGTAAGCCTGTCGCCATGGACCTGGGTCGGCGAACAGTTGACGGCGCGTGCGGCGCCGCGGATGGATTGCCCGCGACCGTTCACGCCGCCGCGCTGTCTCTCATTCTCGTCCTTGCGCTGGCGGCGGCGGCTTGCGGCGACGCGACCGGGGCGCCAGACCCAACTCCCACGCCCGAACCGATGCCCACGCCGAGCCCGACACTCGCACCTGAGACGACGGCGACGCCCAGCCCCACCCCAACCGCCACACCCGCGCCGAGTCCGGTGACGGAATCGGCGCGAATTCCAGTCGATGCACCCGCCACCGACCGCGACGTGTTGGTCGCCTTCTACCACGCGACCGACGGTCCGAACTGGATCAACAACACCAACTGGCTCAGCGAGTCGCCGCTCTTCACCTGGCACGGCATATCGACGGACGACGACGGCGGCCGGGTCACGGAACTGGTGCTCAACGACAATCAGCTTCGAGGAATGCTGCCGGCGGAGCTGGGGCGCCTATCGCAACTCGTCGGGCTTGGCCTCCGCGAGAATCAACTGAGTGGTGAGATTCCGCCGGAACTCGCAAATCTGTCCCGCCTGGAAAGTTTGGGATTGGGGACAAATCAGCTCGTTGGCGCCATCCCCCCTGAGCTGGCCCGCCTCGGCAACTTGCAGACTCTGGCCCTTGACGACAACCAGCTCACCGGCTCGATTCCGCCCGAGCTGGGTAGCCTTGCCAAGCTGAAATACCTGGTGCTCAACGACAATCAACTCACCGGCTCGATTCCGCCCGAGCTGGGTAGCCTTGCCGATCTCGAATTCCTAGTGCTCAACGACAATCGGCTCACCGGCTCAATTCCGCGCGAACTGGGGGGTCTGTCCGGCCTGCAGCTGCTGGTCCTCGAGAGCAACCGCCTCAGTGGGAACATACCGCCAGAATTGAGCAATCTCTCCAGCCTGACGGTGTTGGGTCTGGATGAGAACGAGCTCACGGGCACGATTCCCCCCGAGTTGGGACGTCTCTACAACTTGGTTGAGCTGTCGCTCAGCAGGAACCAACTCACCGGATCGATTCCGTCGGAGCTCGGCGATCTTCGCGGCCTCCTCAGATTGCATCTCAATGCCAACGAGTTGACGGGGGAGATCCCGCCCGAGCTGGGCGGATTCATCTGGCTGGAACACCTGTTGCTCCAGGAAAACCAGTTGACGGGCGCCATTCCGCCCGAGTTGGGCCGCCTGGTCCACTTGCTGCTGTTCGACCTCAGCGCAAACGAGCTCGTGAGCGAAATACCCGCCGCTTTCAGCGACCTCTCCAAACTCACACTTCTGTTCCTGGGTGGCAGCAATCAGCTCACGGGATGCCTACCCAAAGGGATGCCGCCCATACGCTTCAACGATCTCGACGAACTCGGGCTGCGGGACTGCTGAGCCGCGCAGTCCCGAGGTGAGCGCCGCCGCTTCCCGCGGCGCTTAGGCTCGTCCCGCGCTACGCAATCGCCTCCTGCGTCGCGCGGTCGAACAGGTGCATGCGGTCCATCTCGAAGGCCAGCTCGAAGGGCTGATTGGCCTGTGCCGTGGTCCGCGGGTCGACGCGGGCGACGAATGAGTCCGAGCCCGCCAGCATGTAGAGAATGACCTCGCTGCCCAGCGGCTCCATCACGTCCACCGTCGCCGTGATGGTCGTCTCGTGATTCACGCCGCCGGCCGCAAACTGCGGGTCGGCGATGTTCTCCGGACGTATGCCGAAAATCACGTCCTTGCCGGCATGGGGCGCCACGGCATCGCGCCGGTCGGGCGGCACGGGAATTCGCAGGGTTTCCGTCTCAACCCACAGGCCGTCCTCGCCCGAGATGCGCGCGTCGAAGAAGTTCATCGCCGGGCTGCCGATGAAGCCGCCGACGAACACGTTGCTCGGCGCCGCGTAGACCTCCTGCGGCGGCCCCAACTGCTGCAAGACGCCGTCCCGCAGCACCGCGATGCGCGTGCCCATGGTCATGGCTTCCATCTGGTCGTGCGTCACGTAGATCACGGTGGCCTGCAAACGCTCGTGCAGGCGAATCAGCTCGGCCCGCGTCTGCACGCGCAGCTTGGCGTCCAAATTGGACAGCGGCTCGTCCATCAGGAATACCGCAGGGTCGCGCACGATGGCCCGCCCCACCGCCACACGCTGCCGTTGACCGCCGGAAAGCGCGCGCGGCTTGCGGTCCATCAGTTCGCTGATGTTCAGCATGTCGGCGGCCTCGGCCACGCGCCGCTGAATTTCGGCCTTGGGCGTCTTGCGCAGCTTCAGGCCAAACGCCAGGTTGTCGTAAACGCTCATGTGGGGATAGAGGGCGTAGCTCTGGAACACCATGGCGATGTCGCGGTCCTTGGGCGGCACGTCGTTCACCAGACGGTCGCCGATGTAGATGTTGCCGCCGGTCAGCTCCTCCAGCCCCGCCACCATCCGCAGCGTGGTGGACTTGCCGCAGCCCGACGGCCCGACGAGCACGAGAAACTCGCGGTCCTGGACCTCGATGGACACGTCGTCGACGGCGACAACGTCGCCAAACCGTTTCGTGACGTTATCAAGCGTGACGCTGGCCATCGGCATGCTCCCCCGCCCTGCCGATCCCGCGGCGGCGCCACGGTGTCAGGCAAGGACAGAACTGTTCGGCAAAAGCCGTTCCTTACCCCACCGGTCCGCCCAACCGGCTTGCCCGCACGCTACCCAACCGCATCCACCGCGTCAAAGCGTCGGTAGTGGCGGACTTTGAGTCCGTCAATCCCGGGAAGGGAGACCCTTGCGTAACCCCTCCGTCACTCCGGCAGAGGCCGGAATCCAGCTCGGTCGAATCTGAAGGCGCGCCGGATGCTCGGGGCCGGGCGTGTCTCAGACTCCTCCCTACCGGCTCTTGCAAAGTTCTCCGGAGGCGGGAATCCATGCCCCACCTCACTTGCGACCCAATCGGGGGCGCCGGGCGTCTCGCCCTGGCCGACAGCTCACTGTGGGATACCTTCAGGCAGAGTTACCCACTACCCGATTCTTGCTGAGCTCCGGTGTTAGTCATATTCTTAGTCAAGTAAACGGCTGAGGTACCCGAGGAGTCGGTCATGGTCACGGTAAACGTCCACGAAGCCAAGACCCACCTGTCGCGCCTGCTAGCGCAGGTCGAGGCGGGTGAAGAAGTCACCATCGCCCGCAACGGCAAGCCCGTGGCCCGGCTGGTGGCGTGCAAGCCGCGGGGCAAGAGGCAGTTCGGCGCTCTCAAGGGAAAGATTACGGTCGACGACAGCTTCTTCGACCCACTTCCGGAGGAGGAGCTGCGCTTGTGGGAAGGCGGCTGAGACGTGCGGCTGCTGCTCGATACCCATGCGTTCCTTTGGTGGTACGAGGGGAGCATCCGGATGTCCTGGTCCGCGAGACAGGCGGTGGACGATGACAACAATGAGGTGCTGATCAGCGCCGCCTCGGCGTGGGAGATCACCACCAAGCACCGCCTGGGCAAGCTGCCGGGCGCCGACCCGATCGCTTCCGACGTTCCCGGCGCCATCGCCGACCAAGGCTTCGACGAGCTGCCGATCACCGTCGCGGAAGCCGCGCGCGCCGGCGCGCTGTCGGGCCCTCTCAACGACCCCTTCGACCGCATGCTCATCGCCCAGGCCCTCGCACGCGACCTCGTGCTCGTCTCCAACGAGTCCACCTTCGACCGCTACGCCATTCGCCGCCTCTGGTGAAGCGCGGTCCGCCCCGCTAGCCTGTCCGCACGCCCTCGGACGGCATGCTCCGGGACAGAGTTGCCGGATTGGAACAAAGGCAGGTCTGGCTACGACCTCGGGCCCCCTGCACGCCATCTGATCCATACTGTTCGGAGTTTTCCTGCCGGTCTCACCCGGCGAGCCCTGGCGTGGCGACCACGACCGCATCCGCCTGCGTGCTCGTGCGCTCCGCCCAGGCGGGATCGGCGGTGAAGAGGAACACCTGCCGTGTTCGGCCGATCTCGCGCAGCACGGCCATGCCGCGGCCGGTGCGTGACGGGTCCCAGTTCACGAACATCTCGTCCATGAACAGCGGCAGCCGCTCGGCGTCCTCGCCCTCCACCTGGTCCACCATCGCCAAGCGCAAGGCCAGGTAGATCTGCTGCAGCGTGCCCCGGCTGAGCGGGTGGCCCACGGCGACGGAAAAGTCCTCGCCCCGGCGCCGCACGTGCAGCCGCACCCCGTCGCCCGTCGAGTCGTCGGCGATTAACCGGTCGTAGCGGCCGTCGGTGATGCTGGCGAGATAGTCGCTCGCGGCCTCGAGCAGCGGCGATTGGTGCGCGTCGCGATAGTCGCGCTCGGCGGTAGAGATCGCCGCCGCCAAAAGCGCCAGCCGGTTGTGCGCCCGGTGGACCTCCTTCTGCTCCGCCTGCGCCTCCTCGATGGCGCCCTGCACGTGCGCCGGGCCGGGCAGCTTTTCCATCTCCTGGACGTCCCGGACCAAGCCGCCGCGCTCATCGCGCAGGCCGTTCGCTTCCTCCTGAAACTCCGCGCCGCGGCGCCGCAGCTCGACCCGGCGATCGTCCGAAAGCTCGATGGCCTCGCCCTGCGCTTCCAGCCGGTCGGCCTCGGCCAGGCGCTCCTGCCAGTTGGGCGTCTCGCGGTCGAGATCGTCGCGCGCCCGCCGCGCCTTGTCCCGCGCCTCTCGCGCCTGCTCCAGCCGTTCCAGGCCCACGTCGGGATCGGCGTCGGCGGTGTCCAGTTGCGCCAGCCGCGCCTCGAGCTGTGCGAGTTCCGAGTCGGCAGAGTCCCGCGCCGCCTCCGCCTCTTGCCGCTCGTCGCGCAGCTTGGCAATCGCCGCGCCGGCGGCCTCGGATTCGCTCTTGGCCGTCGCCGCGGCGTCCAGCTTCCGCCCCAGCTCCGCAACCGCGTGCACGACATCGGCGGCCGGGTCGAGCTCCAACTCATCTCGCAGCGCTTGGAGCCGCTGTAGGCGATGGTCGATGCGCTCCTGAACGGCCAGTCGGTCGTCCTCGAGGTCATGCGTGCGCGACAGCGACTCCCGCAGCTCCTCCACGTCGCGCAGCAGGGTTTCCCGGGGGCGCTGCAGCTGCACCGGCGCAATTGGCACGCCTGTCAGCAGCTCCAGCCAGGCGTTGCGCGCGGCGTCGGCGGCCAGTGTGGATTCGCCCTCGCGGCGCGCGGCATCCTCCATTGCCGCCTTGGCCTCTGCAAGCCGCTGATCGATGTCGGACGCGCGCCGGGCCGCGTCGCGCTGGCGCATGGCCTCCTCCAGGGCGTCGGCGGCGTGCATCCCGGGCGCTAGTCCCGCGCGCTGTCGGAGCGCCTCGGCGGCCACCAACCGGCCTCCGGCACGGCGGCGCATCATCACGGTCATGGTGAGATCCCATGCGGCGCCCGCGGTCAGCGATGCGCCCACACCGGCAACGATCCCATCACCCACCACCACTCCAACCACGATCGCCGCGATCCCAGCCAACGCTACCAGCGGTGAGATCCAGGTCCGCCACGCAGGCATCGACGCCTGGCCGCCGGAGCCTGCCAGGGCCTCGGCCCGATCGAGTTCGAGGAGGGTCTGCACCCGCCCATGAGCCTGCGCCGGGTCCGGCACGTCGCCCAACGCCTCGCGGTCCCTCTGCGCGCGTTCCGCCGTTTCCGCCGCACGCCGCCGAAACGCCGCCCGTCGGTCCACGTCCGCAGCGGCCACCGTCCAGGCCTCGAAGCGTCCCCGCGATTCGGCAATCCGCAGCGATCGCAGCGTCGCGAGGGTCTCGGCATCCGGATCCCTGTCCAGCACCCGCTCGGCGACCTGAGCAAATCCCCCGCCTTCGCGTTGCAATTCGCTGGACATCTGCTCGATGCGCTTTTGGTCCTCGACGTGCAGCGGGATCTCGGCCTGCATTTCCAGAATCAGGTCGCGGCGAGCGAGCGCTGCTTGGTGGGCCGCGTCGATCTCACGCGCCTCAGCTAGGTGTTCGATCTCGTCGTCGATCTCACCGATTCGCCGCTCGCCCGACGCGGCGGCCTCCCGCAACTCGTCGCGTTCGGCCCGCGGATCGGGGCCGAAATCGTCGTTCGGCACAAGTGACCCGGCCTCTGCGTCGAGAGCAGCCACGCGGCGCGCCCTGCTGGCGATGGGCGCCAGCAGGGCGTCCCGTTCGAGCATGACCTCAATGGCTTGCAACCCCTGCGGTCCGCGCTCGATGACCTCCAGGCGCTCGGCGATCTCGGCGAGACGATCTTGCCTCGCTTCCATGTCCGCCCGGCGCCCGCTGGCCGGCCGCAGCTCCTCACCCAACGCCCGAATGCGCTCGCGAATCTCGAGGGCCCTGGGTCGGCCCCGCCGATTGGGGCGCCAGAGCGTCTGCCGATCCTGGTCGAGCCGCGCCACCACCTCGCGCGCCGGCAGCAGGAAGTCGAACGACGCCCCGCCGAGCATTCGGTCCTCGACGCTTTCCCAGGTTCGCAGGTCCAAGCCCAGCGCCTCGTTCTGCGTCACCGCATGTAAGTTCGTGAACACCGCGCGCGCCAGGCCCCCGACCCAGCTGACGGGACGATTTGCCAGATCAAGCGCCTGGCCGTCGATGTCGATCGAGCCCTGAGGACGCGAGGTCAAGCGCCGGGCAATGCGCACGCCGCGCCCGTCATGCAGGCTGGCGAGCAACGCGCCTCCCGGAAAGCGCCCGTCCCACGGGCGATAGGGATGGTTCGCCGCCGTGGCCGGCGCGAAGCCAAACAAGGCGGTGGTCAGGAACTCGAACAGCGCCGACTTGCCGGTCTCGTTGTCGCCGGCGACGACCACCACGCCATGCTCGGCCAAGCCATGCGCCGTCCAGCCGGCGATCGGACCGAACGCGTCGATCTTCCAACCGTCGATTCTCATGCGGACTCCGACTCACGCAGCAGCCGCACGGCGGCCTCGGCGTCCAGATCGCGCAGCAAGTCGCGCAGGTATTTCCGGTGCTCGGTCACGTTGCCGCGGTCGCCGCCCGCCACATCTTCCGGCGCGATGCGGTCAAGCACCGAGTCGTCAGACTTGGCCTCTTCCAGCAGCACCAGCGTTTGACCGAGCAGATGGGGCTGGTCGCGGTGGGACTCGATGTCCACCGGCCGGTGCAAACCGCGGTCGCGCACCTCCACGTCCAGCACGCCCAGGTCTTCGCGCAGCTGCGTGGCCAGCTCGGTGCGCTCATCGGCGTCCGCGAGCAGCGACGCCAGCGGACAGGCGCCGTGCAGGTCCACTCGCAGGATCCACTCTTGATCGGGTGGCGCGCCGTGCCGTCGCGCGTCGAAAGCCGCGCGCACGGCCGAGTGCACGTCGGTCAGGTTGCGCGCAGCCTCCAAACCGGTGGGCTCAAGCACCTCCCAGCGCACCGGCGCCAGTGCCGCAAACTCGATTTCGGGCGCCGCGCCGCGATCCAGCGTCACCACCAGTGCGCCCTTGGCGCCGTCCTCGCCGAAATGCCGGCCCTGCACGTTGCCCGGGTAGTGAACCGGCGGATCGGGCCGCACTTCCTGGCGCTGGTGGATGTGGCCCAGCGCCCAGTAGGCATAGCTGGGTTCCAGGCTGTCCAGCGCGGCAGGCGCATAGCGATCATGCTGCTCGGCCGCGGCGGCGCTCATCACTTGCGCGTGCAACAACGCAACAGCCGGCTCCGGCCCCGGCGCCGGCGGAAAGGCGGCCGCCAGGTCGCGGTCCTCGCGCGGCGTCTGGTGCCCCGCCGCGACCACCCAGCCCACCACCTCGCCCTCACGCTCGATGGCGATCTGCCGCGGCTGGCGCGACGCGACCAGGTGAAAGTGCTCCTCCGGCCAGTCGATGCCCATGGCCCGGTAGTTGGCCCGCCCCGGATCGTGGTTGCCGGTGGCGTAGACCACGGTCAGCCCGGCGCTCGTTGCGCGAGTCAACTCGTCGACCAGCACGCGCTCCGTGGCCAGGGTCAGCAACTCGTTGTCGAAGAGGTCCCCGGCGATCAGCAGTGCGTCGGCCCGGCGCTCCAGCGCCAGGTCGATCAGCCGAACGAACGCCTCACGACCCGCTTCCAGCAGCCGCGCGCGCACCACCTCGTCGTGACGCCGATAGGGCGTGTCGAGGTGAATGTCGGCGGCGTGGACGATGCGCAGCATGCGAGGGTGCTCAACAAACTACCGAGTCGCGCCACAGGATATCCGGGCAACACCGGGCTGCGTTCGCTGTAGGGGCAGCCCTTGTGGCTGCCCGGATCGACCGGGAGGGGCGCCCACTAGGGACGCCCCTACGCGGACGTCAGCGTTTCAGGGCCTCGGGACCCCTTCCGTTCGCTGCAGGGGCAGCCCTCGTGGCTGCCCGTCCTCTTTTGCTGTATGGCGGCCCTTATGGCCGCCCGCAGAGAGACCCTTGAAGGGTAGGGGCGGGTTTCAAACCCGCGCGACTCCTCCGTTCAAGACTTCAACGGTTGTCAGATTCCTGCGGAGGCAGGAATCTAGTCGTCAGCCGCCAACAATCCCGAGCCACGCCGTGAACGCCGCCGAAGTCCTCGTCGACGCGCTCGAACGCCACGGCGTGCGCTATGTCTTCGGCATTCCGGGACACGGCAACACCAACATCCTGGACGCCATTCACGGCTCCGATCAGATCGACTTCATGCTCGTGCGCCACGAGCAGGCGGCGGCGCACATCGCCGACGGCTACGCCCGCGTCAGCGGTCACGTTGGCGTGTGCTGCTCGTCGGTGGGGCCGGGCGCGGCCAACATGATCATGGGCATCGCCACGGCCATGTCCACCTCCAGCCCGGTGCTGGCCATCGTGGGAGCGCCCATCCAGCGCTGGTACGGGCGCGGGCAGCTGCAGGAGACCTCGCGTCCGGACACGGCGCCGGCGGATCAGGCGTTCATGCAGATGCTGCAACCCATCACCAAGCGCGTGTGGTCCATCGCCGACCCGCGCACGATTCCTACCGCCGTGCGCAAGGCGTTCACGGCGGCGCAGGTGGGGCGGCCGGGACCGGTTGGTCTGGAGATTCCCTGGGACCTGCAGGCGGCCGAGGTGGACACGCTGCCCGAGGATCCGGACCCGTTTCCGGCCCGGGCGCGGCCGCGGGCCGACGCCGAGCTGACCAACCGTGCGGCACAGCTCCTGATCGACGCGGAATTCCCCGTCATCATCGCCGGCAACGGCGCGCTCATTTCCGGCGCGGGCGAGGCCGTCACCGCGCTGGCCGAAAGCCTGGGCGCGGCCATCGCCTCCTCGTTCGTCTCCAAAGGCGTCGTGTCGGAGGACCACCCGCTGGCGGTGGGCATGGTCGGCTGGCTGGGTCATCCCGTGGCGCACGAGCTGATCCGCGAGCGCGCCGATTTGATCCTGGCGGTGGGCTATCGCTTTGCCGACGAGTCCACCAGTTGGTGGACCGAGGGCAAGCCCTTCGTGCCGCAAAACCGCATCGTCCAAATCGACATCGAGGCCCGCGAGATGGGCCGCGCCGGACCGATCGAGTTGGGGCTGGAGGGCGACGCGCTGGCGGTGGTCACCGACCTGCGCGAGGCCGTCGAACGTCTCGGCGGGCGGCCGTCCGCTGAGGCCGACGCCGCGCTGATCCGCCGCGCCAAGGGCGCCTACTCGCTGGACCTAACCCCGCCCGACGCCACGCCCATGGAGCCGCTGCGGGTGGCCGAGCAGGTGCGGCGCGTGCTGCCCGACGACTCGATCATCTCCGTCGACACCGGCAACCACGCCCACTACTTCGCCGCCTTCTATCCCATTCGCGCCGGCGGGCGCTTCCTGAATCCGGGCGGCTGGACGCCGATGGGTTGGGGTCCCACGGCCATCATCGGCGCCAAGCTGGCCCAGCCCGACAAGGCCTGCGTGGCCGTCACCGGCGACGGCGGCTTCCTCATGGTCAACCAGGAGGTGTCCACGGCGGTCGAGTGGGGCCTGCCCGTGGTCTGGCTGGTCTTCAACAACTCCTCGCTGGCCGCCATCCGGGACGGCCAGATGGCCGACTTCGGCGGGCGCATCATCGGCACCGAGTACAGCGTCGAGGTGGACTATGCGGAGCTCGGGCGCACCCTGGGCGGCGAAGGCGTGCGCGTGACCCGCCACGACGAGGTCGAGGACGCCATTCGCTGGGCGCTGGATTGCGGCAAACCGTGCGTGGTGGACCTGGTGGTCGCCGCCGACGCCGTGCGACCGCCCATCGCCGGCGCGTGGTACGAGCCCGGCCGCTCCGAGCCGGCCCCCATGCCGCGCGGCTCCGAGGTGCGATACTCGGCGCCCCAACCCGAGGAATCGGCCTGATGCGGCGATTCAAGTACGCCTACAGCGCGCTGGTCTACTACGGCGAGGACATCGGCACGTCCATCGACCGCGTGGCGCGGTTCGGCTACGACGGCATCGAGCTCTTGGGCCAGCCCGAGACCTACGATGCGCCCGCCGTGCGGCGCCGGGTTTCCGACGCGGGCATTGCCGTCAGCTCGATCAGCTCGGTCATCAGCGCCGACCGCGACTTCGCCCATCCCGACCCGGAGATCCGCGCCAACGCCCTGGCCTACCTCAACTCGCTGACCGATCTGGCGGTTGACGTCGGCGCGCCGGTCATCGTGGGACGCCCCAGCGCCTCGATGAAGCTGCTGCCGCTGGCCGACCCCGAGGACGAGTGGCGCTGGGCGGTGGACGGCCTGCGCGCCGCCGGGGAGTACGCCGCCGAGCGCGGGGTGAGCGTGGCGCTGGAGTGCTGGACGCGCTTCGAGACCTACTTCCTCAACCGCCTGGAGCAAGCCGTCGAGCTTTGGGAAGCCATCGGCCTGACCAACGGCGGCGTCATGGGCGACACGTTTCACATGAACATCGAGGAATCGTCTCTCGGCGACGCCATCCGCCACGCCGGCCCGCACCTGGCGCACATGCACCTGGCCGACTCCAACCGGCTGCCGCCGGGCTACGGGCACGCCGACTTTCGCGAGGTGCTGCGGGCGCTCGACGAGGTGGACTACACCGGCTGGCTGGCGTTCGAACTGCTGCCCGACACCGCTGACCCCTTCACCGTCTTTCGCGCCGGCGGCCACGCCGACTTCTTCGACCGCTACACCCGCGACGCCATCACCCACATGCGTCGGCTCGAAGCCGAGCTAGGTGCCACAGACTGAGCCGAGGGCCATTCGCGTAATGAGATTGGTGCGCATCCCGTCCGTCATTCCGGCGGAGGCCGGAATCCGGGCCCAACGAACCTGGCGCCATGGCGTGAGAGCGCGGCAGGCAGCCTACAGCCAGCAGCGAAATCTCGAGCAGCAATGGCGTCAGACCCCCTAACCCGCACCGCCTCGGAACTCACCGCGGATCTGCTGCAACTAGGCCTGCCGCGCGGGGGCCTGGTGATGTTCCACAGCTCGTTGCGCAGCATCGGCACGGTCGAAGGCGCGGCGGACACGGTGGTCGACGCGTTGCTGGCGGTGATTGGACCCGACGGCACGCTCGTCGCGCCCACCTTCACCGGCCAATACCACGAGCCGGGCTTCGTCTTCGACCCGGCGGAGACGCCGGTCACCACCGGCGCCATTCCCAACCACTTCTTCCGCCGCCCGGAGGCGCGCCGCACGGTCCACATCGTGCAGACCGTAGCCGCCATCGGGCCGCTGCGCGACACGATCATCGACGCCGGCGGCGATGACGGCTGGGACGCGCAGCCGTGTATGCGCGCGATCTTCGACCTCGACGGGTGGTTCCTGCTGCTGGGCGTGCCCTATCAGAGCCTGACCGCGGGCCACTTCCTGGAGCAGGAGATCGGGTCTCACCGCCGCCCGCGCGCCGTCGAAGGACTTCAGCGCTTGTCAGACGGTCGAGTGGTTCCCCTGCGCAGCGAGGCGTGGGGACCCGATCCAAGCTTTCCCGGAATGCCGGAGCGCAGCTACGACTTCAACCGGTTGGGCGAAGGCCTGGAGCGGCGCGGCTTGGTGCGGCGCGGCGCGGTGGGCAATGCCATCGCGCGACTCGTCCGCGCCCGTGACCTGGAACGCACCGCCCGCGAGATGTTTGCGGCCGATCCGGAGCTATTCTTCAAAGTCGACGGCCGGGTGACGCCGCTGCGCTACGGCGTGACCTGGTCCATTCCCGAGGGCCGCCACGCTGGCGCCGAGCTCTGCGTGGTCGATCCGGCGGGGGTGTTTCGAGCGCCGAACGGGTAGCGGCGGGCAGGTCATCCAGGCGCATCGCCGTGGTCCGGTCCCCTCTCCCATAGGTAAGGGATAGAAGGCACGCTACCGCAGCAGAGGGGAAGATCATGCGCCTCCCTAGCAGAGGGTGGGGTCCGCGGTCCGGTCCCCTCTCCCCCAGGAGAGGGGAGAAAGCGCGCTTCTCCAGGAAAGGGAACGAAAGCGCATCCCCAGGAGAATTGAGCGTGACGCTTCCGCGGAGAACGGGCGGAGTCCGCCGTCCGGTCCCCTCTCCCACGGGGAGAGGGCGAGGGTGAGGGGTTCCGGCGGCTGAACCGGCCATGCCGCGTGCCGCATGGACCACCGGCCAACCCCCAAATCGCTTAAGCTGGACCGTTATGCCCGAGAACGCCATCGTCGTCCGCGGCGCGCGCGAGCACAACCTCAAGAACATCGACGTCGAGATCCCGCGCGACAAGCTTGTCGTCATCTCGGGCATCTCCG
The DNA here is from genome assembly GCA_026708035.1 of Chloroflexota bacterium. Classification (NCBI taxonomy): domain Bacteria; kingdom Bacillati; phylum Chloroflexota; species Chloroflexota bacterium. Next base: position 64,856 of record JAPOVQ010000019.1, read on the forward strand.
GCTCCGGCAAGTCCAGCCTCGCGTTCGACACCCTTTATGCCGAAGGCCAGCGGCGCTACGTGGAGTCGCTCTCCGCCTACGCCCGGCAGTTCCTGGGGCAGCTCGAAAAGCCCGACGTCGACCAGATCGAGGGTCTCTCGCCGGCCATCTCCATCGACCAGAAGGCCCGCTCGCACAATCCCCGCTCCACCGTGGGCACCGTCACCGAGATCTACGACTACCTGCGGCTGCTGTACGCCCGCGTGGGCCAGCCCCACTGCCCGGAGTGCGGCAAGGTCCTTTCGCGGCAGACGATCCAGGAGATGGTGGACTTCGTCCTGGACTGGGACGACGGCACCCGATTTCTGGTTTTGGCGCCGGTGGTCAAGCACCGCAAGGGCGAGCACAAGGGCGTCTTCGACGACGCGCGGCAGGCCGGATTTGCCCGCGTGCGGGTTAACGGCGAGGTTCACACCCTGGACGACGTGCCGGCGCTCGACCGCAATTTCTGGCACGACATCGACATCGTGGTCGACCGCCTCGCCGTGCGCCGCGACGTGCAGGCCCGGCTGGCCGACTCGCTGGAGACGGCCCTCAAGCTCGCCGAGGGCGTGGTGGTGCTGCAAGTCGTCGACGGCGAGGCCTTCACGCTCAGCGAGTCGTTGGCCTGCGTCGACGACGGCTTGAGCTTCCCCACGCTCGAGCCGCGGTCGTTCTCCTTCAACACGCCGCACGGGGCGTGTCCCGAGTGCGACGGCCTGGGCGCCAAGCTGGAAATCGACCCCAGTCTCGTGATACCGAACCGAAAGCTCTCCATCGACGGCGGCGCCATCGCCCCGTGGGCGCGCGCGGCCGGCACCGGCCCGTCCATGACGCGCGCCGTGCTGGACGCCCTGGCCGCCAAATACGGCTTCACGGCCACGACGCCGATCGAGCAGCTCAGGTCCGAGGCCGTCGACGTGCTGCTGTACGGCAGCGCCACCCCCCTCACCGTCGAGCACGTGGGCAGCCGCGGCCGGCGCCGGGTCTACACGTTCGAGTTCGAGGGCGTCGTGCCGAATCTACGCCGCCGCTACCAGCAGACCGAGTCCGACTACGTGCGCGGTGAAATCGAGCGCTACATGACGCGCCGGACCTGTCCCGCCTGCCAGGGCGCGCGGCTCAAGCGCGAGAGCCTGGCCGTGACCGTGGGTGATCTTTCGATCCACGACGCTACCGGCAAGACCGTGGAGGCCGCCGCCAGGTTCTTCGAGAACCTCGAGCTCAGCGCGCGCGAGGCCGCCATCGCCGTCCAGGTGCTCAAGGAGGTGCGGGCGCGCCTGGGATTCCTCGAGTCCGTGGGCCTGGAATACCTCACCCTCGACCGCGCGGCGGACACGCTCTCCGGCGGCGAGGCCCAGCGCATCCGGCTGGCCACCCAGATCGGCTCCAGCCTCGTCGGCGTGCTCTACATCTTGGACGAGCCCAGCATCGGCCTCCACCAGCGCGACAACCGCCGGCTGGTGCAAACGCTGCTGGGGCTGCGCGACCTGGGCAACACCGTGCTCGTGGTCGAGCACGACGAAGAGACCATCCGCTCGGCGGACTGGGTGATCGACTTTGGTCCGGGCGCCGGCGAGCACGGCGGTGAGGTGATCGCCGACGGGCCGGTGGAGACAATCGAGCGCTCGGAGCAGTCGCTCACGGGCGCCTACCTCGCCGGACGCGAGTCGATCCCGGTCCCGCGCGGGCGGCGTTCCGGCAATGGCCAGACCATCTACGTCGAGGGCGCAGGCGCCAATAACCTCAAGGACCTCACCGTCGGCGTTCCGCTCGGCACCTTCGTCTGCGTCACCGGCGTGTCCGGTTCGGGCAAGAGCACCCTGATCACCGACGTGCTCTACCGCGCCCTGGCGCAGCGCATTTGGGGCAGCCGCGATCTTCCGGGCCCCCACCGCCGCATCCGCAACGCAGAGGCGCTGGACAAGGTCATCGAGATCGACCAGTCGCCCATCGGCCGCACGCCGCGCTCCAATCCGGCCACCTACACCGCCGCCTTCACGCCGATCCGCGAGCTGTTCGCCGCCGTGCCCGAGGCGCGTGCGCGCGGCTACAAGCCCGGCCGCTTCTCGTTCAACGTCAAGGGCGGGCGCTGCGAAGCGTGCCAGGGTCAGGGCCTCAATAAGATCGAGATGCAATTCCTGCCCGACGTCTACGTGACCTGCGAGGTCTGCCACGGCGCGCGCTACAACCGCGAGGCGCTGGAAATCCGCTACAAGGGCAAGAACATCGCCGAAGTGCTGGACATGACCGTGCAGGACGCCCACACCTTCTTTGCGAACATCCCGACGATTGAACGCAAGCTGGGCACGCTGGTGGACGTCGGCCTCGGCTACATCCGCCTGGGCCAGCCGGCAACGACCCTGTCAGGCGGCGAGGCCCAGCGCGTCAAGCTGTCATCCGAGCTGGCCAAGCGCGCCACCGGACGCACGCTCTACATCCTCGACGAGCCCACCACCGGCCTGCACTTTGCCGACACGCGGCGGCTGATCGCGGTGCTGCAGCGGCTGGTCGACGCCGGCAACACCATCATCGTCATCGAGCACAATCTGGACGTCGTCAAGAGCGCCGACTGGATCATCGACCTGGGTCCGGAGGGAGGCGACGGCGGCGGGGAGCTCGTCGTGGCCGGCACGCCGGAAGAGGTCGCCGCCGACCCCGACAGCTACACGGGCATCTTCTTGGCGCGGGTGCTCGGTAGCGAATCCGGTGCCGCGCAATCCAACGGCGCCGACCGTGCCAGCCCCAAGCAGCCGGCTGCCGTCGGCTAGCAAGGACGTCTAAGTCGCCCCCCTTTTTCCTGAAGTGGAACTATTCCTGACCTCTCCGTCATTCCGGCGGAAGCCGGAATCCAGTCCGGGCAAACTCAGGGAGCGCGCTGGGTCGTGGCGGTAGGGGCGGGTCTCAGACCCGCCCGCTCGGGTCTACGCAATCGCCAGAGCGAACGAGAAAGGCGAGAGCAACGTTCGGTCCCTTCCCCATGAAAGGGGGAAGGTTAGGATGGGGGTAGGTCCGAGCGTCCGAGGTGCGGCCGTGGATGGTGCCCCTCCGTTCGCCCCCGTATCCAGTACGGGGCAAGCTCTGAGCTTGTCGAAGGGCGTCTGTCGAGCTCGCGGAGGGGACGTAGTTCGACAGGGCCTGTCCCGAGCTAGTCGAGGGGCTCACCACGAACGGAGCCAGATTGTCTGCGCCGACACAGTCGTCAGCACGGCTCGCGGACACCAAAGGCTAGGAGCATGACCATGGCTGAATCTCGTGTAGCGATCGTCACCGGCGGCGCCACCGGCATCGGCGGCGCCATTGCCCGCCGCTTGGCCGCCGACGGCGAGCGCGTGCTCATCGCCGACATCGCCGACGAGCTGTCGGCGTCGAACGTGGCGCAAATCGAAGCGGAGGGCGGCACGGCCGCCGCGATTCACTCCGATGTATCCCGCCACGACGACATTCGAGCCATGATCCAGCACGCCGTCGAGCGCTGGGGCCGCCTGGACATCCTCGTCAACAACGCCTTCCCCGCCATGGAAGCGCTGCCCGGCGGCGTGGAGGAAGTCACCGAGGAGCAATGGGACTTCGGCATGTCGCTCCTGGTCAAGGCCCTGTTCCTGGGCGCCAAGTACGCCGTACCCGAGATGCGCCGCGTCGGCGGCGGCAACATAGTCAACATTTCGTCGGTTCACGGCCTGCTGATGGCCAAGGACTACCTGGTCTACGAAGCGGGTAAATCCGCCGCCATCGGCGTCACTAAGCAGATGGCCATCCAGCACGGCCCCGACAAAATCCGCGTCAATGCCATCTGCCCCGGGCACATGGTCACCGAGAACATCCAGCGCGTGATGTGGGACGACAACCCGAGCGGGCTCGAGCTGGTTGCGGATCAATACCCGCTCCGCCGCGCCGGGCGACCGGATGAAATCGCCTCGGCCGTGTCGTTCCTGTGCTCCGAGGACGCCTCCTTCGTCACCGGCCACGCCCTCGTCGTCGACGGCGGCCTCTCCATCCAGCTGCAGGAAAACATCGGCGTCCAGCAGGCCAACTTCATGCGCCGCCATCCGGACACGAAACCGCCGTACTAGTTCGTCCCGTCTTAGGCCGCGGGCAAGGTCCCTTGTGCCCGAGCCGCCAGCGGCAGCGCGGCCAGCCCCGCCACCATGGCCGCCGCGCCCACGTAGAACGCCGCGACCAGAGACGTCTCCGCGGTTGCAAAAACAACGGCCGCGCCGATGACGGCTCCTGCCGAATACGCCGTGCCGTCCAGCACCATCACGCGACTCAGCGACCCCACCGGCGCCACGTCGCCGCACAGGCTCACGGACATGGTGTTGATGCCCCACATTGCCACGGCCCACATGGTGGCGACGACCAGCAGTCCCGGCACGCTGTCCACGAATCCGAAGGCGGCCGTGGCAGGCACCGCCAGCGCCAGGATGCCGGCCAGCACGGCGCGCCGGCCCAACCGGTCTGACAGCCGTCCGATCGCCAGTTGCGCCACCGCGCCCCCGACTGACGCGACCAGGGTCATGGCGCCGACCGCGCGCAGGTCGCCGCCGACCTCGACTACCCGCGGGCCGGCCAACAGGATCATGGCGGCATAGGCAACCGTTGACGCGAGCCGTAAGACCATGACGGCCGCCACGCCCCGGAAGCGCATCAGGCGAACGAAGCTGATGCCTTGCGTCAACTGCCGCGCCGGCGCCGGCGTGGGTCGTGGCAAGGCCCCCAGCGTCAGCGCCAGCGCGGCCGCAAGGGCCGTTCCCGCGCCAATGGCAAACACGCGGAAGCCGAAAGCATCCGCCACTAAGCCCTGCGCCACGCCGGCAAGGCCGGGAACCAGGACCACTACGAACCCAATCAAGCCAACCGCCGCCCCGCGCCGGGACTCCGGCGCGATCTCGATGAGGTATGTCTGCAGCCCCGTCCAAAAGAAGGCCATGGACAGTCCCGCGACTGGAGCGGCCACGATCACCCAGCCGACGTCCGGCGCGACGACCAGCACCACCATCAGCGCCGTCATGCCCGCGAGCCCCAGCGCGTGCACGCCGCGGCTTTCGAGCCGTGTGACCCAACGGCCCGTGACCGTGGCGCCGACCGAGCGCGCCAGGTGCATCGTGCCGATCACCAGCGCGGCGCCCGCAATGCCGCCGCCAAGCTGCTCGCGCACCAGCAGCGACATGAAGTACGACGTCGGCAGCCACCCCGCCACGCCCAGCGCCGCGACGAGCGCAAAGGTCGCGAAGCCGCGAGTGCGTAGACTGGCGGACTCGGGTGCGACGCGCTCGCTGGCAGGCATCGGGTGACGGTAGCAAGGCCCCGACAACCAAAAGATCGACACATGTTCGGCGCTGCGTCCATGGCGATCGCGGTCGGTCGACGACCCTTGCGCAGCCCTCCGCCATTTCCGCGCAAAGCCTGGCCAGTACGCGAAATGGGGCAGACCCTTGCGTATCCCCTCTTCTGGCGATCGGATAGCCGGTCCGGTCCCCTCTCCCTCGATGGGAGAGGGTTAGGGTGAGGGTGATCCGGCGTTTGGGAGCGGGATGGCGACCAGCTTCGCGAAGGCCTCAGCAGCGGGTGCGCTCGTGAGCCAACGCGCCTACCTGCCCGTCGTCCTCAACATGCGGGGACGCACCGCGCTCATCGTGGGCGGTGGCCCGGCGGCAGCCGACAAGGCCGCCTACTTGGCCGATTTCGGCATCCATCCGACGGTGCTGGCTGAGCCGGACGCCGCAGTTGATGAGAGTCTCCAGGCCCTCGCGGACTCAGGGCAGGCCGAGCTGCGGCGCACGCCCTACGACCCATCCCTCCTCGAGGGCCATGCGCTCGTGATCATCGCCACCGGCGACCGCGCCCACGATCGAGGCATCGCCGAGGACGCGCGTAGCCGCGGGGCCATCGTCAACGTCGTCGACGATCCCGACGTCTGCGACGTCTTCGCCGTCGGCTATGTGCGCCGAGGCCCGGTGGCGGTGTCCGTCAGCACCGGAGGCCGCAGCCCGGCATTCACCGCCGCTCTGCGCGAGCACCTCGACGACATGCTGGGCTCGGACATCGAGCAGCACCTGGAGCACTACGTCCGCTGGCGCGAGCGCGTGCGCGACGCAGTATCAGGCTTTGGTTCGCGCGAGCAACTCTGGCGCGAGCTCCGCGCGGCCGGACTCTACAAGGTGTTGCTGCGCGACGGCCCCGAGGCCGCAAGCCGGCTCGTCGACGCCGCTATCGCCCGCCACCAGGCCGACGGGCCGGATAGCTAGGCACAAACGGCGGCAATCCCTCAGGGCGTACTCCCGTAAGGGCTGGCTCCCTATCCCGTCCCGGTAGGGGCGCCCCTCGTGGGCGCCCGTTGACCAACGGCTAGCGGCATTCCCGACCGCGGCCCGACTCCCTCTCCCTGCCCGGTAGGGGCGCCCCTCGTGGGCGCCCGTTGACCAACGGCTAGCGGCATTCCCGACCGCGGCCCGACTCCCTCTCCCTGCCCGGTAGGGGCGCCCCTCGTGGGCGCCCGTAGCCTGACGGATTCACCGCTGCGCCGACCGGGGTCCGGCTCCCTCTCCCACGGGGAGAGGGTCGGGGTGAGGGGATTCCGACTGCCGCTCACGCACGGGCGGGTTTCAAACCCGCCCTACCCGAATCTGCCCCATTCGGCGCCCGCGGCTAGATCACCGCCCCCTCCGAAACCACCGCCGGCGCCAGCACCGACTCCGGCGTGCCGTGGATCACCTTGTTCGCCGCCGGCACCACCGTCACCAGCACCCCCGCCAACGTCACGTCGTCGTTCGCCACGATGTAAAAGGGCGAAATGCGCGTGCGCCCGTTCATCTCGCGCACGTCGTCCGCCTCGAGATCGAAATAGGGCACCTGCACCCGGCGGCTCTCATGGTAGGGCTGGATGACGTAGGGCGACGTCGGAAAGCTCTCCAGCGCCTGCCGCACAGCCAGTTCCCAGTCGTCGGCCGAAACATCGTGTCCCACGGTGACCCCTCGCGCGCCCCACGCCAGTTCGGAGAACCCGGAAGGCTTGATCACCAGCCGTCGCTGCCGCTGGGTCAGCCCCGGAAGCTCGTCCCAGGTCCGCACCTGCCGCCCCGCGGTCTCCAGCACCGGGTCGATCGCCGCGAACGGAGGCAACGGCGCCGGATCGAGCACCCACGTCGGCGCCAGGGCCACCCCCAGGCGCTCAATTGCGTCCTTGCCCAGCTCACCCCGCCAGAAATCCTGCAAGGCCGCGTGCCGGAAGAGCGCCAGCAGCAGCTTTTCCTCCAGATAGGCCTTGAACGGCGGCGTGACCACCGCCAGCCGCTGCTTCATCGCATAGATGAGCAAATCGATCTTGGGGATGTTGGGCAGGTCGTGCAGCTCCAGGAATCGGTACACCACGTCAACCCGCCGGGCGTCGTCGCCGAAGCACAGCGCGTCGCCTTCCAGCGAGAGTTCGCGCGGATGCACCGCGTGGGCATCGAGCCCCAATTCCTGCAGGTCGCGCGCAATCGAGATCATCTCGCTGCGGTAGTCCTCCGACTCATCCGCGACCACGATGGCCACCGTCGGATCGTCGCCCTCGGCCACCTCGTGGAACATGGCCCCCAGCGCTTGCGGAATGCCCTCCGGACCGCCGACCGGATCGAAGCCCAGGTGCGCGTAGCGCCGCGTGAGCGCCGCCAGCGTGCCGAAGCCGCCCGGCACCGAGTCGAGCTCCGTCGCGCGCAGCGTGCCGTCGTCGCCCGCCATCAGGTCGGGCCGGATGATGCGCGGCAGCATTGACCGCATGCGTCGCAACTGGCCCAACTCTCGGACGCGTTCCGGCTTTCCCTGGTTGAGCAGGCGCAGCACCCACGGCGGCTGCCGACCGCGCGCGGCGCTCAGGTACAAGCGATTGACGGCCTGATAGAACGCCAGCAGGTCCTGGCCCAGCACGCGCAGCCTCGCCACGGTTTCCGGCCGCAGCGGGAAAGGCTCCGGCGAAACGCGCCACGGGACGCCCGGCGCGTCCGGTCGGACGCTCGGTACATCGCTGCCGAGGTAGAGCGAGCGTTCTCGAAGGGAGGGCGTGCGAGTGTTCAGCAGTGGCGTCTCACGCGTTGGCGCCATTGCGCCGTGCGGCCAGCGTTCCGCGGCAGCCGCGGGGAGTCTAGCAGAGGGCCTCCGGCAGGCCGGTTATGGTATCCGGACAGCAGCCCACGGAGACTCCCATGACGATCATCCGCTCGGAATCCAAGCCACTCGCACCGACGGATATGCCCGGACTCGAGGCCTGCGAGGCGCTCAACGCCGAAGCCGAGTCCGGCGCGCTCACCGCCGGCGCGTTCCTCCTGCGCCCCAACAGTGAGCTGCCGGTGCACCGCCACCGCATCGAGAAAGGCTTCTACGTCGTCGCAGGGACGGGCACGCTCTTGATTCGCGACGAGGAGCACGCCGTTTCGGCCGGCGACTTCCTTCTCGCGCCGGCATGGACGCCGCACGGCTTCCGCACCGGCGACGGCGAGACGCTGCACTGCGTCTACATGTACCCCGCGCTCGACCCCTGGACGGAAATGCTGTAGGTAGCCCTTCATCGAGCCACGCCGGATGCTTGGTGTAGGGGCGGGTTTCAAACCCGCCCCTCCCGGACAATGCGGGCGTCTCCGATATGGTGGAAGGTGGGTGCCCGCCCCGCCTACTCCCCCGTCCCGTACGTCTCGAAGCTCCAGCCGTCCAACTCGCGGATGCGGGTCGTGGTGACCGCCAGTTCCGGCTCGCCGGCCGCGCGCCAGGCGCGAATCTCGTCCACGTGCCCCAGGCGGCGCAGCGCCTCCCACGAGCCCGGCTTGTAAGGGCTCGTGTCCCAGAAGTAGAGGTTCTCCACGCCGGCGTCATACAGCGTGCCCGCACGCCGTCGGTAGTCGGCCGAAGCCAGCCCGCGCGGCATCACGTTCGGCGCCAGCCGCGTTCCCGTGCCTTGTGTCAGGCGTACCCACGGCTCGATGTCGGCCGGGTCGGTCCACGACTGCTGCGTGCTGCCCCACGCCGGGTGCGACGAGTAGGGAATCAGCGTGTCCACCAGGCCCTCGCGCGCCCAGGTGGGCGCGTCGATGCCGTAGAACAGGTTTTCGTCTTCGAATCCCGTCACGATGGCCGACACGGCAATCCGGGTCGTGCGACCCAGCCGCGCCGCTTCTTCGTCCAGCGTCGCCCGCAGCTCGCGCATGAACTGCGTCAGCGTCTCGGCGCGAAATGCCAGCCAGCGGGCATCGCGCGGGTCGAGCCGGCGCGGGTCCTGTCCATGGCGTTCCAGGAACCCTTCCACCAGCGGCGTCTCGTACTCTAGCACCGGCATGCGCCGGTTGAAGAACATGCACACCCCGTCGACGCCGTAGGCGGCGACCTCCCGAAACAGGCTCAGCACGTATGCGCGCGCCGCGGGGTGGCTGTAGGAGATGCGCGGCGTCGGGCGGCCCTGCCGGTCCATGCCGCGCTGCTCGGGGTGGTCGGCGATGTACGAGGCGTCGTGCAGGTCCGGCAGCGGCGGCGGCTCGTGGAAGCCTGCGACGCGGTAGCTGGCGTGCAGCTCCAGGCCCACATCGTGCGCGTGCTCCACGGCAATGCGCAGCGGGTCGATGCCCTTCTCCCGAAAGATGCGCCAGCTTTCCGCCACGAAGCGGTCGCCCTGGCGGCCGAAATCCTGCGCCGTGTCGCACGTCGCCGGCTTGCCGATGGCGCTCAGGTAGTTGGTGCGGTCGCCAGCCGCGAACTCCCAGTAGATGCGCCCGAAATCGGAGTCCCGATAGGGCTCCAATTCGCGGCGAATCTCATCCGCCTCCGTCAGCCGATAGGACCAGTGCGGCCCGTGGGCGTCGTTGTGGGCGAAGAGGCGCCGTCGGCTGGAGTCGTCCCGATCGAGTTGGAGCGCGCGCACCTCGTCGTCGGCGAGCGGTACCAGCTTGACATAAGCAAGGGTCGCGTCCGATCCCTGCACCGACCCCGGCGCATCCCCCGGCGTCACGCGCCAGTTGATCTGGCGAATCTCGAGCTGCTTGTCCGTCAGGTCCGCGACCGTCCAAAACAGCTCGGTGAACTCCTCGTTGTCGGCTGAGTGCGTGGTCCAGCCGGGCTCCAGCTCCGGTACCTGCAAAATCGAGAAGGCCGAGTCGCCGCTCAGCCGCACCGCCAGCCGGATGGTGGCGTCCGGAAACGTGTACGAACCGATGGAAATGGCATGCCAGCCCCGCGCGTTGAGCGGAAAGCTGATCGGCGGCGCGGCGGTTTCCGGGCCGGCGATCAGCAGCGTGCCGGCAAGGTCGCCCGCGGTGTACGCAACCGTCCGCCAGCGGCCCCGGGCGGCGCTGGCGCCGATGGCATCCGAGGGCTGGCACCGGTCCAGGTCGCAGCGGTAGTGCGCCGGCGCCCGCAGCCACCGGTCCGTGAGTCCGTCCCTGGGCGTTTCAGACATCTACGAGTCCTCTCGGTCGCTGCTTGTTCGGTGTAGGGGCGGGTCTCAGACCCGCCCGCTCGTGCTTATACAAACCCCTCGTCGAGAGAGGGTATCGAGCATCGCTTGTCGCCGCGCTCGTCCGGCTCCTTCTCCCCAGGGACGCATTTGCACAACCCCTCCGTCATTCCGGCGCAGGCCGGAATCCAGTCCGGCTGCACCAAGAGTCGCGATGGAGGCTTCCGGTAAAGCATGCCCCGTAGCCGATACGGGGATTACAGGGAAACCCCGCACCTACGTCGGCCCCAAACGCACCGGGCCGAGATTCGCGCGGTCGAGAATCTGGATGCTGTCCACGAAGCGAATCACCGACGACGGCAAGTCCATCACGAGTGAATGGGTGCGCGCGCCGCCGCCGAAGAAGCGCACGCCCCGCAGCAGGTCCCCGTCGGTCACGCCGGTGATCGCCACCGCAAGCTGGTTGCCGCTCGCCAGGTCTTCGGTGCGGAGGATGCGTTCCTCGGCGTCGGAGACGCCCATCGCAGCCAGCCGCTCCCGGTCCGCCTCGTCCCGCGGCTTGAACCGGCCCTGGATCTCTCCGCCGAGGCAGCGCAGCGCCGCCGCGGCCAGCACGCCTTCGGGCGCGCCGCCGATGCCCATCACCGCATGGTCGGCGGTTCCCGCCACGGCCACCGACACCGCCGCCGTAAGGTCGCCGTCGCTGATGAGCTTGATGCGTGCGCCGGCCGTGCGAATCTCCTCGATCAGCGACGCATGGCGCGGCCGATCCAGCACCACAACCGTCAGATCGGCGATTCCTCGTCGCAGCGTGCCGGCGATGATCTGCAGGTTTTCGCGGACCGAGTAGTCCAGGCTCACGCGGCCGGCCGCCGGCGGACCGACGATCAGCTTGTCCATGTAGGTATCCGGCGCGTTCAGCAGCCCGCCGCGCTCCGCGATGGCCATGGTGGCCACGGCGTTGGGGAGTCCGCCGGCCACCAGGTTGGTGCCTTCCAGCGGATCGACCGCAATATCGAACGGCGTGCCGGTCTCCGGCCCGACGGTCTCGCCAATGAAGAGCATCGGCGCTTCATCCCGCTCGCCCTCGCCGATCACGATGCGGCCCGCCAGTCCGACCTGGTCGAGCGCGGTGCGCATGGCATCCACGGCCAGCGAGTCGGCGTGCTTGCCGTCGCCGTGCCCCATGGCGCGGGCCGCGGCCACGGCGCCCGCTTCCGTCACCCGGGCCAGGGCCGAGGCGGCCGGACGATTAGCGACGATCACGAATCAGCGTCTCCCAGCGCGTTCGCGCGGCCAATTGTGCCTTCGCGGGTGGGTGCTTCCCACCTCATGCCATGCACCGCGGCGGCCCACGCTGAGTCCGTCATTCCCCCGAATGGAGACCTCTTTGCAGTCCATCCCGAGGAGCCTGGAGAGCAGGCCCGGTTCCCTCTCCCTTGATGGGAGAGGGTTAGGGTGAGGGTGATCCGAGGCCCGGGTGCGGGATGTCGCCCACCGCCCCATGCCCAGCCGCTCGCACTATTCGCGATGGTGCGCCTCGACCGGCTTGCCGCCGGAGTCGACGAACTGCTTCAGCCCCAGCTGCAGCGTGTTCCACCCCAGCACGGCGCACTTGATCCGCACCGGAAACTGCCGCACGCCTTCCAGCGCGATGCCGTCGCCCAACAGTTCCTCATCGGGCTCCTCGCCCTCCAGCATCATGCCGCGCAGCGCCTGGATGATTTCGTCAACCTCTCCAATCGGCCGGCCCTCGATCGCTTCCGTCATGATCGACGCCGACGCCTGGCTGATGGAGCACCCATGGCCGTCAAAGCGCACGTCGGTGACCGTCCCGTCCGCGATTTCGAGCCAGAGCGTGACCTCGTCGCCGCAGAGCGGATTGGCCCCCTCCACCACCACGTCAGCGTCGTGCAGCGTGCCGCGATTCCGCGGACGCTTGTAGTGATCCATGATCACTTCGCGATAGAGGTCGTCGAGCGCCATCTCAGATCGTGCCGAAGAAGCGCTGCGCCTTGTCCACGCCCTCGACCAGCCGGTCGATCTCGTCCGTCGTGTTGTACAGATACACGCTCGCGCGCGCGGTGGCGTGAACGCCCAGCTTGCGCATCAGCGGCTGCGCGCAGTGGTGCCCGGCGCGGATGGCGATGCCCTCGCCGTCGAGCACCGTCCCCACATCGTGCGGGTGCAGGTCATCCACCGTGAACGACACCACCCCGCCGCGTTCTCCGTCCGCGTCCGGCCCATGCACCGACACGCCGGGCATGTCGCTGAGCAGGTTGACCGCATAGGCCCCGACCTGGCGCGCATGCGCGTTGATCGCGTCCATGCCCACTTGCTCGAGATAGTCCACGGCCACGCCCAGCCCGATAGCGCCGGCGATGTTGGGAGTGCCGCCCTCGAACTTGTCCGGCAGATCCGCCCAGGTGGACGACTCCAGCTCCACCATGCGAATCATGCTCCCGCCGAAGTGCGCGGGCTCCATCGCTTCCAGCAGGTTCTCCTTGCCGTACAGGACGCCGATGCCCGTCGGGCCGGCCATCTTGTGGCCGGAGAACGTCAGGTAGTCAACGTCCAGCGCCTGCACGTCCACCGGCATGTGCGGCGCCGATTGCGCCCCGTCGACGGCGATCACCGCGCCGTGCTCATGGGCCAGGCGGGCCATTTCGGCCACCGGCGCAATCACGCCGAGGACGTTGGAGACGTGGTGCACGGCCACCAGTTTGGTCTGTGGTCCCAGCATTCCGCCGTAGGCGTCGAGGTCGATCACGCCCGCGTCGTCCGTGGGGATGAATCGCAGGCGCGCGCCGCGCCGCTTCGCCAGCGCCTGCCAGGGCACCAGGTTGCTGTGGTGCTCGACCTCGGTGAGCAGAATCTCGTCGTCCGAGGCAATGTTCTCGTCGCCCCAGCCGCGCGCGAGCATGTTGATGCCGTCCGTCGTGCCGCGCGTGAAGATCACCTCGTGCGGGCGCCGGGCATTGATGAATCTGGCAATCCGCACCCGCGCGTCCTCGTAGGCCGCCGTGCCCTTCTCGCTCAGGTAGTGGATGCCGCGGTGGATGTTCGCGTTCGTTGTCGTGTAGTAGTCGTGGACGGCGTCGATCACGATTTGCGGCTTCTGCGAGGTCGCCGCGTTGTCCAGGTAGACCAGCGGCTTGCCGCGCACCTCTTGGGTCAGGATGGGGAAATCGCGCCGCAGCGCCACGGCGTCGAGCGGGGCGGCGCGGTCGGCTGGCGCGACGGCGCCGCGGGTCGATGGGCTCATGTCCTAAGTATCGAACAACACCAGGATTCGGCCCTGCTCGACTTTCGTCTCGTAGACTTGCACCGGCAGGATGGCCGGCAGGGTTCGCGGCCGGCCGGTGCGCACGTCGAAGTGGGAGCTGTGTCTGGGACAGCGGATCGTGCCTGCCGACGGGTTGAAGTCACCCTCCGACAAGTAGGCCTCGTCATGCGTGCACAGGTCGTCCATGGCGAAGATCTGGCCGTCGACGTTGTATAGGCCCACCGGCTCGCCATCGAAATCCACCGCCGCCTTGGCGCCCGCGGGAACCGATTCGATTGGGCCGACGTCCACGTAGCCGCCCGCCGCCTGCCCTGGTTGGGTCACGCCTCAGATTCCCGTCGCGCCGTCGTTGCTCGCCGCGGGCGCGGTCAGGACCTCGCGCAGCACGTCGCGCACGCCGTCGTGGGGCACGCGGTCCAGCACCGCCTCGAAATAGCCCTCCACGATCAGCTCTCGCGCTTGCGCCTGGGTGAGGCCGCGGGAGCACAGGTAGTACAGGTGGCTCGGCTCCAGCGTCGACGTGGTCGCGCCGTGGGTGCAGCGCACATCGTCCGCCATGATCTCGAGCCGTGGAATCGAGTCGGCGCGCGTGCCGCTGTTCAGCAGCAAGTTGCGGTTGTTTTGGTAGGCGTTGGTGCGTTGGGCTTTGGGATCTACCACGATCGTGCCGGCGTAGACCGAGCGCGCCCGGCCGTCGAGCACCCCGGCGAATAGCAGGTCGCTCGTGCCATCCGGCGCCAGGTGACCCTGCGTGGTGTGGTGATCCACGAACTGCCGGCTGCCAAGCCGGAAGGCCCCGTTCATCACCACGCTGGCGCCGGGTTCGGTCAGGCTCGCCTCGACGCGGGCCTTGTGAAATCGTCCCCCGACGGTCACGTTGGTGCTGGTGAACGTGGCGTCGCGGCCCACGACGGCGTGCTGCGACAGGATCGATCGCGTGCCGGGCGACAGGCCCTGAACGTGGGTGAAGGTGAGGTGGGAGCCGGATTCGGCGAACAGCTCGGTCGCCCCATTGACGAGCGCCGGCGCGTCGGTCGCCGCGTCTGCCCACCACTCCACGATTGTCGCCTGCGCGCCTTCGCCGAGCGAGGCCAGCACGTGCGGCTGCCGCAGCGCGGCGTCGTCACAGGCCACCACCAGAATCGGTTGCGCCAGCGCAGCGCCCCGCGGCACGTGCACCAGGGCGCCGCCCTGCCACAGCGCCGCGTTGAGGGCTTGAAACTTGCCTTGCTCCGGGGTGATGGCGGTCGTGCTCAGGCGTTCGCGCACCAGCTCCGGGTGCGTGCGCGCGGCCTTCGCCAGGTCCAGCGCCACCACGCCCGCGTCACGGGCCTCCGGGCTGATGTCGACCACGCGAGCGCCGCCGGCGCTTAACAGCAGCGTGACGCTGGGCGCCAGCGCTGCCGCGGGCACCGTTGAAGGCACTCGGCCAACGCCATCCAGCGGCGGCGCCGGCGTCAGCGACTCCCACCGCAGCCACCGCAAATCGGTGCGCCGCCACTCCTCGTCGGTGCGTCCGGGGTTCGGCGTCGCCTCGTAGACGTCCCACGCGGCTCGGCGGTGCGCGCGAAGCCAGTCCGGCTCCTGACCCGAGTCGGCGACCTCGTCCACCGCGCGACGCGTCAAACCTGGCGCCCGCGCGTCAATCGCCATGCGCGAGCGTCCTTCGTTGGTCACCGGCCCGGATGCTGAGCCTGCTCGGGTCCAGTCGGGCTATCCGATCGAGCCTTCCATTTGCAGCTCGATCAGGCGATTCATCTCGACGGCGTATTCCATCGGCAGCTCGCGCACGATGGGCTCGATGAAGCCGCTCACCACCATCGCCATGGCCTGCTCTTCGGTCAGCCCGCGGCTCATCAGGTAGAAAAGCTGCTGCTCGCCGATCTTGCTCACCGTGGCCTCGTGTTGCACGGCGGTGTTGCTTTCCTCGATATCCATGTAGGGATAGGTGTCCGACCGCGACTCGTCGTCGAACAGCAGCGCGTCGCACACCACGTTCGACTTCGAGCGCTCCGCGCCCGGCAGCACGCTCACGTGGCCGCGGTAGCCGGCGCGACCGCCGGCCCGGCTGATCGACTTGGACGTGATGATCGACGACGTGTCCGGCGCGGCGTGCACCATCTTGGCCCCGGCGTCCTGGTGCTGACCCTCGCTCGCGAAGGCGATCGACAGCACCTCGCCGTGCGCGCCAGGCTCCATCAGGTAGACCGCCGGGTACTTCATGGTGACCTTGCTGCCCAGGTTGCCGTCGATCCACTCCATGGTCGCGTCGCGGTAGGCCACCGCGCGCTTCGTCACCAGGTTGAAGACATCCGTCGACCAGTTCTGGATCGTCGTGTAGCGGCAGCGCGCGCCTTCCTTGACGACGATCTCGACCACCGCCGAGTGCAGCGAGTCCGTGGCGTAGATCGGCGCCGTGCAGCCCTCGACGTAGTGCACGTAGGCGCCCGGCTCAACGACGATCAGGGTGCGCTCGAACTGCCCCATGTTCTCCGCGTTGATGCGGAAATACGCCTGCAGCGGCACCTCGACCTTCACGCCGGCCGGGACGTAGACGAAGCTCCCGCCGCTCCACACCGCGCTGTTGAGCGCCGCAAACTTGTTGTCGCCGTTGGGAATGATCGTGCCGAAGTACTCGCGCACGATGTCCGGGTGCTCGCGCAGCCCCGAGTCCATGTCCAGGAACACCACGCCCTCGCGCTCCAGGTCCTCGCGGATGCTGTGGTAGACGACTTCCGAGTCGTACTGCGCGCCCACGCCGGCCAGGAACTTGCGCTCCGCCTCGGGAATGCCCAGGCGGTCGAACGTGTTCTTGATGTCGTCCGGCACGTCGTCCCAACTGCGCGCCTGCCGGTCTTGGGGGCGGATGTAGTAGTAAATGTCGTCGAAGTCGATGCGTGACAGGTCGGCGCCCCAGGTCGGCACCGGCTTGCGCTCGAACTGCTGCAGCGACTCCAGCCGGAACTCGAGCATCCACTCCGGCTCATCCTTCTGGCGGGAGATCTCACGCACGATGTCGGCGCTGAGCCCCTTGGGCGACTTGTAGACCGGCTTGATGTCGTCATGGAACCCGAACTTGTAGCTATCGAGACCAATGTCCGCCGACTTCACCGCCATTCGCTATGCCTCCTGTGCCGCGGTCATGGCCTCGTAGCCGCTCTCGTCAAGCTCCAGTGCGAGTTGCTTGTCGCCGGTGCGCGCGATGCGTCCGTCGATGAGCACGTGCACCACGTCCGGCACGATGTAGTTCAGCAGCCGCTGGTAGTGCGTGATGACCAGGGTGGCCATGTCCGCGCCGCGCAGCGTATTGACCCCGTCGGCCACGATGCGCAGGGCGTCGATGTCCAGGCCCGAGTCCGTCTCGTCGAGGATGGCGAGTTCAGGCTGCAGCACCGCCATTTGCAGGATTTCGTTGCGCTTCTTCTCCCCGCCGGAGAAGCCCTCGTTCAGGTAGCGGCTGGCGAACTTCATGTCCATGCGCAGCAGCCGCATTTTCTCCATCATCAGCCGGCGAAACTCCATGGCCGAGATTTCGTCCTCGCGCTGCGCGTTGAGCGCCATGCGCAGGAAGTTGGACACGCGCACGCCGGTGATCTCGGACGGGTACTGAAACGCCATGAACATGCCCAGCCGCGCGCGCTCGTCGGTGGCCAGCTCCAGGATGTCCTGGCCCTTGAACGTCACGCTGCCGCCGGTGACCTCGAATGCGGGGTGGCCCATCAGCGTGTTGGCCAGGGTGCTCTTGCCCGAGCCATTGGGGCCCATGAGCGCATGCACCTCGCCCTTGGGCACGTGCAAATCGATGCCCTTGAGAATCGGCATACCGTCGACGTTGACGTGCAAGTCTTGGATGACAAGCGCGTCGGCGCCGCTGCCGTTATGCATGTTGCAGCCTCGGTCGTCGCAGGTTAGTGAGGTCCTCTCCGGCTCCGGGGCGTCGGATAAGTCGGGGCGCACAACGCCCGGAGCCACCTAATCGAAGCTATCACCGCGTACCGTTCGCCCGCAAATATAGACAGGAATTTCTGCGAAAAAGCCAAGGCAATCAGCGAACAAACTCCTTCCCCCTGGAAGGAGACCGTCAAAAAGTCCGGTAGGGGCGGGTCTCAGACCCGCCCGACGCCGAGCATCCGGTCCAACCACCCACCCCACTACGCACCCACCGCCCTGGTTTCGTAGGCTTGGGCCGATACGCGAACGGCGATGGCGGCCGCAGGTGGCCGGCACGGCGTACGCACCCCAAGGAGCCATGGCACACCAGCGAACCCGACCCCGCGCCGAGTGGCAGGAGCAGTTGGCCAAGGGCGTGCGAGACGTGCGCGAGATCCCCGGCCTCACCGAGGAGCAGTACCAGCAGCTCGAGGCCATCGACGAGGAATATCCCTTCTTCACCACGCCCTACTACCTCAGCCTGATTGAGAAGTGGGACGCCAGCGACCCCATCTTCCTGCAGCAGATGCCGGACGCGCGGGAGTTCGAGAACCCCAACTTCCTCGAAGACGACCCGCTCGACGAGGAAGACGACATGCCGGTGCCGCACCTCACGCACCGCTACCCCGACCGCGTGCTGTTCGTGGTCACGCACACCTGCGCCATGTACTGCCGCTTCTGCACCCGCAAGCGCAAGGTGGGCAAGAACCCGGTGCCGCGGCCCGAGGAGCTCCAGCGCGCCATCGACTACATCGCCGAGCATGAGGAGATCCGGGACGTCCTGCTCAGCGGCGGCGACCCGCTCACCCTCACCGACTCCGCGCTCGAATGGATCGTCAGCCGCCTGCGCGCGATTCCGCACGTGGAGCTCATCCGCATCGGCAGCAAGATTCCGTGCGTCAACCCCGAGCGCGTCACGCCCGAGCTCTGCCGGATGCTGGCCAAATATCACCCGTTCTACGTGAACACCCACTTCAACCACCCGCGCGAGCTCACGCCCGAGGCCGTGCGCGCCTGCGGCTTGCTGGTCGATCACGGCATTCCGGTGGGCTGCCAGACCGTGCTGCTGCGCGGCGTCAACGACGATCCCGAGGTGATGAAGGAGCTCATGCACGCGCTGCTCAAGGCCCGCGTCAAGCCGTACTACATCTATCAGGCCGACCTGGTGAAGGGCACCGACTACTTCCGCACCTCGGTGCAGAAGGGGCTTGAGATCATCGAGTCGCTGCAGGGGCACACCACCGGCTTCGGCGTGCCCACCTATGTCATCGACGCTCCCGGCGGCGGGGGCAAGATTCCCGTGACCCCCGATCGCATCGTGCGGCTCACCGACGACTCCATCACGTTGCGCAATTTCGAGGGCGGCGTCTACGAATACCCCGCGCACGGCTACTCGCGGGACCACGCGGATGGCGACGCGGCCGGCGGCAACGGCGACCCCGAGTCTGCCCGCGCATACCCGATCTACGACTAGCCAACCTCCGGACAAGTCCCCTTCCCGCAGGAAGGAGACCGTTGCGTAACCCCTCCAATGAAGATTGGCGATCAGGTCCGGTCCCCTCTCCTTGATGGGAGAGGGTTAGGGTGAGGGTGATCCCGGGCTTGGGAGTGGGATGTCGACCGTATATGCAAAGGTCTCCTGGAAGGGTGAAAGTTTGGCTGGAGGTCAGCGCCTGACGTTCCAGGTGGGCCCGTTCGGCCGCCCCGTCGCGGACGGCTTCGAATACCGACACTACGAGGAGTTCTTCGGATTTTCCCTCCGCGATCGGCCGTCGCGGCCGTGACGACGCCACCCGGCGAACGGATCCAATGCGCATAACCCGGCTCGGCGACACCGGCTGGTCGGTGGTCGCCCTCTTTGCGGCGTTTGCCTTCGTGTCGTTCAGCACGGCCGTCATCGGGCCGGTGCTCGGTCAGCTCGACGACGAATTCGGGGTCAGCTACGCATCCTTGGGATTGATCGCCGGCATGCAGGCGCTCGGCCGCGGGCTGGCCATGATTCCGGCCGGCCGCGTGGCCGATCGATACCCGCCGCGCCTGCTGGTGAGCCTTGGCGGGGTGCTGATGGTCCTCGGCTCCCTGGCGTCCGCGGCCGCGCCGGTCTATCCAATCTTGGTATTCGGCACGGCCGTGATCGGCGTCTCCATGGCCTTGATCTTCACCGCCGGGATGGCCCACCTGATCCGCAGCGCGCCGACCGGGGAGCGCGGGCGCACGATGGGCCGCGCCATGGCCGGGTGGGGGCTGGGTTCGCTGCTCGCCCCGCTCGCCGCCGGGGCCCTCGCCAGCGCCTTCGGTTGGCGCTCGGTCTTCATTTTGGCGGCCGTGCTCAGCGTGGTCGTGGTGCCCCTCGGGTTGAGCATTCGCGGCGCCCTGCCCCGTCCGCCTGAGCTCTCGCCGTCCGAACCGCAGCGTCGCTGGGCGTTGGGCCTGACCCGGCGTCTGGTTCCGGTCGTGGTCGTCAGCGCTCTCATCTGGGGCAGCGGCAGCGCGATCATGCGGCTGGTGCTTCCCCTCTATGGCAGCGAAGGCGCGCAGCTGACCCCCGCGCTCATCGGCGGCTGGCTCAGCCTCTTCGCCGCCGTCACGTTCGGCCTCATGCTCGTC
Organism: Chloroflexota bacterium; assembly: GCA_026708035.1. Lineage (NCBI taxonomy): Bacteria > Bacillati > Chloroflexota > Chloroflexota bacterium. The sequence goes on from JAPOVQ010000019.1 coordinate 85,114, forward strand.
AGCGGCACCATTCTCGACCGGCTCGGACGTCTGACGGTGCTGATGCTGGCCGCGATTCCCGGATTGCTCGGCGGCTTCGTCCTGCTCCTGCCCATCGGCCTGCTGCCGTTCGTCCTGTTCGGCCTCACGAAGGCCGGCATCGGCTTCTCGATGCCCTTGATCCCCGTCCTCGTCGCCGACCGATCCCCGCCGGCGCACGTCGGACGTTCCATGGGGATCGTCCAATTCCTGACGGATATCGTGAACCTTACGCTGCCGCTGGCGCTCGGCGCGCTGCTCGACGTGAGCGGCTTCGGCGCCGTGGGAATCTTCTTCGTCGTCGCATTCGCAGCCGCTGCCATCATCGGCGCGCGCGTCATCGCCGCCAATCCGCGGCAACCGTCCGAAGCCGAACCCGACACGACCGTCCCGGCCGCCGATCCCGCCTCGCCGCCCGTGGCCTGACCCTGCGCCCGCGGCCGATCTGGTAGGGGCGTCCCCCCGTGGACGCCCATGGATCTCCGCCGCAACCGCTTCTCAACGAGACGCGACACCGCGAGCTGCTCTGGGCTGTCACCAGCGATTGGGTGACGCTCCGCCCCACGGGCAGCCACAAGGGCTGCCCCTACATCCGCTATTCCCTGTAGGGGCGTCCCTTGTGGGCGCCCCGTTGACCATCTCGGGAAGAAATCTCGACTAGGGAATCGCCGCCCCGCGAATGCCTGTCCGCGTCACATTGCGCCGGCGTCAATGAGGATCTGCTCGATCTCGGGGTGATCGTAGAACCCGGCGACGCCCAAGGGTGATCGGCCGTCGGCGTCCGGCGCATTCACGTCGGCGCCGGCATCGACGAGGATTCGCACGATGGCGGTATGCCCCCGCCAGACTGCTTCATGGAGAAGCGGGTCTCCCTCGGCGTCCTTCGCGTTCACGTCGGCCCCAGCGCTAACCAGGATCCGCGTGATATTCACGTGGTCCCGCCAGATCGCCTCGCGGAGCAACGGTTCGCCGTCCGCGTCCTTCGCGTCCACGTCGGCGCCTGCGTCAACCAGGATCTGGGCGATCGCCCCGTGGTCCCGCCAGATCGCCCCGCGGAGTACCGGGTCTCCGTCACTGTCGTTGACGTTCACGTAGGCGCCCGCGTCGGTGAGGATGCGCACGATCTCCACGTGGTCTCGCCAGATCGCTTCGCGGATGAGGGGATCGCCGTCCGAAGTCCGCGCGTTGACCGTAGCGTCGCCCGCGACGAGCCGCCGCACCCGGTCCGTCTCGCCCCGCCAGACGGCTGAGTAAAGGGCGGAACCGACGAGAGGAAACGAGGACGAGTCAACGAACGGCATCACGGCAGGCCCCGGAGGCCGCGCCCCGCCCGCCGGCTCGATCACCGTGTAGCCCAGCTCACGTAGTCCGCGAATGGCCGAGTTGCGCTGGTCCTGCGCCCAGGTTACGCACGGGTCCCAGCCGCGCCGCTCGGCGAAGCCGCGGTAGAAGTTCGAGTGATAGGGGTGCATCTGGCCCAGATAGGTCCCATTCGGCCACGAGGGCGTGTCCTGGCAGAATTCCTCGCCCTCGTAGTTGACGTTGAACGCCACGCCGCCGGAGCCGGCATGGCCCGGTTGGACAGCCGAGAACGGCGAAAGAACGGCCGGGGCCAGGGCCGAGGCAGCATCGGACAGTGTTGCGGACGGGCCTGGAGGCGGCGCCCCTCCCAGGGGCTCGGTCACCGAGTAGCCGAGCTCACGCAGGCCGCGAATGGCCGAGTTGCGTTGGTCCTGCGCCCATGTGACGCACGGGTCCCAGCCACGCCGCTCGGCAAAGCCGCGATAAAAGTCCGAGTGGTACGGGTGCATCTGGCCCAGGTAGGTGCCATTCGGCCACGAGGGCGTGTCCTGGCAAAATTCCTCGCCCTCGTAGTTTTGAGCGAGCACCACGCCGGCGGTGATCGCCGCGATGATCCCCGCGCTTCCCAAGGCCACTAAGATCCGCCGCATATCGCCCCCCACCAACAGCACGCCCGGCGCCAAATTAGCAGAGAGTGGCTGGTCAAGTCTTCATAAATGTGCGCTGTCTCCCAGTATTATCCATAGAAACTCATGTCGATGAGTACTAAGCTGCCGAATAGCCTCCGTGTTATGTGCTGTATTACATGAGTAAAGCTAGAGCCGATCTGATTGCCACGAACGCCGCCGGCGACGCTCCGCCCCACGAGCAGCCACAAGGGCTGCCCCTACATCCGCTGCTCCCTGTAGGGGCGTCCCATGTGGGCGCCCGACAGCGCAGGAAGTCGTGGCCGTTCTGGTAGGGGCGTCCCATGTGGGCGCCCGACAGCGCAGGAAGTCGTGGCCGTTCTGGTAGGGGCGTCCCATGTGGGCGCCCGACAGCGCAGGAAGTCGTGGCCGTTCTGGTAGGGGCGTCCCATGTGGGCGCCCGACAGCGCAGGAAGTCGTGGCCGTTCTGGTAGGGGCGTCCCTTGTGGGCGCCCTTTGGCCTAAGGAATCGCCGCGCCCGAGACGATGAGCTCCCCATCACTGAGAATCAGCGACTCGATGCGCATGGGAATGCGCGGCAGCCCGGCGTCGACGGTCCGGGTGATTAGCTCCAGCAGGGCCGTGGTGATGAATCCCGGCGCGTGAATGTCGCCCACCTGCACGCGCCGGATCTCGACGCGCCGCTCGCTCTGCTCGATCGCCACCTCCAGATCGATCCGAAAGTCGAAGTTCAGCCCCACGGACATCAGTTTGCCGGTGAGCACGATCACGTCCGGGCCAAACGACACTTGCAGGCGCTCAATCGATCCCCACCAATCCGACTGGCGCCCCCAATCCGAGATCAGCGCGCTGATCTCGTCATCCGAAAAAATGATCTGCACCGGCTGGGATGCCCCGCTGGCGCGGGCGCGCGCGCTCACCACGCCGAACTGCGCCACCTTGTCCAACGCCGAATCGGCGATCTCGGGCGATGCGACGATCTCCGTCAGGTCGCCACGGTCCACGCGGCCGATCGCGGCAAAGAACCCGATCACGATCACCAGGGCGGCCAAGGCCACGATCAGCCACAGAATGAACACCATCAGCCGGCGCATCTAGACATCGCCCCAATGGGAGTCTCTTGCGTAGTCCCTCCGCTGGAGATTGAAGCGCAGCTCCAATCCCCTCTCCCTGGAACGGATGTGCTCCCTCCCCCTAGCAGGGGGAGGGTTGGGGTGGGGGTCTTCCGAGGCTCGGGCGTGGAAGATCGCCCGCCGATGCAATGGTTGCCATTGAACGGTCAATCCAGCCCCGCCCCGACCGGTCGACGCCCCTACGCCCGTCGCCCGGAACCGCAATCCCCGTCGGCCGTGCCCCATCAATCTCGCAATTCGGCTGGAATTCGCGCCGTCACTATCGTAAGCATTGGTGGCGGAAGCTAGGCGAGCCGGGCCGCACGGCCGCGAATGTCGGCATTCGGCGCCACGCCGTGGCGGTATGCTGCCCGACGGAGGTGCGCGGACTCGGCCGAGCCGCGCCAGGCCCACGGCGAAGGGATGCCCATGGTCGATCGCTCGGATGCCTTGGCCCCGGTACGCCGCCTCGATGACGGCGTGCTCTTGTTCGACGGCGCCATGGGCTCGAACCTCAACGACTATGAGGACCTCGATCGGGAAGCGCCCGAAGAAGACACGCTGCGCTACCCCGACCACGTCGCCAAGGTCTATGCCGACTATGTGGCCGCCGGCGCCGATTTCATCTCGACCAACACCTTCGGCGGCAACTTGATCCGTCTCAAGCGGGCCGGGCTGTTGGATCAGGCCGAATCGCTCAATCGCCGCGCCGCCGAGATGGCGCGTGAGGCGGCCGGCGACAAGGCCTGGGTGGCGGGCGACATTGGCCAGAGCGGGGACTTCCTCGAACCCCTGGGTGAGATTACGCCGGACGAGATGCACGAGGCCTTCGCCGTCCAAGCCGAGCACCTCAAGGCCGGCGGCGCCGACATCCTGCTGTGCGAAACCTTCAGCGACATCCAGGAAGTCCAGATCGCCATCAGGGCCGCCAAGGAAACGGGCCTGCCCGTCTTCGCCACCATGACCTACGACATCAACCTGCACACCATGATGGGCGTCGCGCCGGCCGATGGCCTCCGGGCCTGCGAGGAAGCGGGCGCCGACGTGGTCGGCTGCAATTGCGGCAATGGTCCTGAAGAGATGACGCAGGTCTTGCAGCAAATGGTGGACGCCGGACCCACGCGCCCGCTGATGGCGCAGTCGAATGCCGGCGTTCCCGAGCTCATCGCCGGCAAGGTCTGCTACACCTACCCGCCCGAGCGCATGGTCGAGTTCGCCGCGCAGTGGATCGATCTGGGCGTCCGCGTCATCGGGTCCTGCTGCGGCAGCACCAACCACACGACCAACCTGCTGCGCGAGATGATCGACGGGCGCGGTTGCATGGCGAACGGGGGCTGATCGCCCACCGGACGAGACCGTCGCCGCTCAGCAGCCTCTCGGGCGCTCGTCAAACGGGATCAGGCGCAGGATCAGGTTGTCGCGAAACTCCACTGAGATCTCCAGCCCGTTCACCAGTCCAAGCACCGCATACACCGCTTCACCGGGCGTGTCCCTGAAGCGATCGTTGGTGTACCCCGCGGTAAACGCGTCGATCAGCCTGAACTGCGTCTCCCCGGCCAGCAGCGCCAGGCCGCGAAGCAGCCTGAACTGGTGCGCGAACAATGCCGGCCCCCCATACGGGCGCGGCGCCAGCGCAGGCGACATGCGCAGCGCGTCGGTCACCGCGCCGCTTGCCGCCATCAGGCGCACCGGCTCCACCTGCCCCCGCCGCGCGCCGTCTGCCAGCAAGGCCAAGTGTCCGATCGCGGGATCGAGCGCGAATATCGCGTCGTCGACGCTCGTCAGGAACCGCAGCAGCTGATGCGAGGCCGCGTGGTGTCCGACAAAGGGACACGTGCGCGCGAGCCGCATCGGCGCCGCCTCAACGATCGGAAATCCCACCGAGGATCGGGTCTCCACCGGAGCTTCCAGGATCTCGGCGGTAACCGGCATCGTCCCGTAGGCATCCGGCGGCGTCCCGTCGGCGGCATCGGTGGAGACCGCCTCTGTGGGTGACGGCGTGGCAGCCTGGGACGCCGCGTTCGTCGTCTCGCTCCCCCGGCCCGCCACGAACGTCAGCACCAGCACCGCCGCCACCGCCGCGAGGGCCACGGCCAGCGCGCCAAAGCTCAGAATCCTCCAACGCCCGCTCACGTCGCCCAGTCCGAAGCCTTATAGCCGCCGATGCAGCGTTCGAGCATTCTCAACGGTGCCGGATTAGCGCCGGCTACAAGAATATCGGCAATGGCGCCGCCTCACCCGCAGACCACTTCGGCAGGCTCGCCCAGCCCGAACTATCGAGACAGCGCGACGCCCGACAACTGCCGAAGCCATGGGGATCCTCCGCTCGAGCCCCTTCCCTCTGCAAGGAGACTATTGCGCAACTCCTCACGTCATTCCGGCGAAAGCCGGAATCCAGTCCGGCCCCCTCTCCCACAGGAGACTCTTGCGTGTCCCCTCCGCCATTCCCGCGACGGCGGGAATCCACCCTTCACTGAACCTGGGGGCTGGTGGGATTCCTGCGACCATCCTTCGTCCGACCGATTCTTGCAGAAGTCTCACTGGGAGAGGATTCGGGTGAGGGGACGGGCGCGGCGGCTGTCCGGGTCCGGCCCCCTCTCCCACGGGGAGCGGATTGGGGTGAGGGGGGCGCGGCGGCTGCCCGGGTCCGCCCCCATCTCCCACGGGGAGAGGATTCGGGTGAGGGGACGGGCGCGGCGGCTGTCCGGGTCCGGCCCCCGCTCCCACAGGAGACTGTTGCGTATCCCCTCCGTCATTCCCGCGACTGCGGGAATCCACTCTTCACTGAACCTGGGGGCTGGTGGGATTCCTGCGACCATCCTTCGTCCGACCGATTCTTGCAGAAGTCTCACTGGGAGAGGATTCGGGTGAGGGGACGGGCGCGGCGGCTGTCCGGGTCCGGCCCCCTCTCCCACGGGGAGCGGATTGGGGTGAGGGGGGCGCGGCGGCTGTCCGGGTCCGGCCCCCTCTCCCACGGGAGACCTTTGCATAAACCCAGGGGCGGGGCGGACCATGGGGCGTCGCCAGGCGG
>JAPOVQ010000020.1:0-25000 GCA_026708035.1 Chloroflexota bacterium
CCGAGCGCCTGCTGCGCGCCGAGTCGCCGCTGATCTGGGCCGGCCAGGGCGTGCTCTACGCCGAAGCTTCCGCCGAGTTGCAAACCGTCGCCGAGCTCCTCGGCGCTCCCGTCATGACCACCCTGCAGGGTAAGAGCGCCTTCAACGAGCGCCACGAGCTGTCGGCCGGCGTGGGCGCCTACGTCGAGACCGGCATGGTGACCCACTACCTGGAGCACAGCGACACTCTGCTGGGCGTGGGCGCGAGCCTCAGCCTCAGCCCGTTCACGCCCAAGATCCCCGACGGCAAGACGATCATCCACGCGACCAACGACCCTGCCGACTTGCACAAGGTCTATCCCGCCGACGTGGCCGTCTGCGCCGACGCCAAGCTGTTTCTGGCGCAACTGGCCGAGGTCTTGCAGTCCCGCGTCGGCGCTTCGCAGCAGGAGCTGCGGCGGAGCACCGTCGCCAAACTCGCCGAGCTGCGCCGCGCCTGGCGCGCGGACTTCGCCGCCGAGTTCAATGACGAGAGCGACCCCGTCAACGGCTACCGGCTCTTCGGCGAGCTGTGGAGCCTGATCGACCCCGACACCTCGATGGTCACGCACGAGTCCGGCGCCACCCGCGACATCCAGTGCGTGTTCTACGAATCGACCGTGCCGCGCAGCTATCTCGGCTGGGGGCAATCCTCGCAGCTCGGCTTTTCGCTGGGACTGGCCATGGGCGCCAAGCTGGCCAATCCCGACAAGCTCGTCGTGAACGTGATGGGCGACGGCGCCGCCGGCATGACCGGCATGGACTGGGAGACGGCCTCGCGCGAGAACATCCCCATCCTCAGCGTCATCAAGAACGACGCCATCTTCAGCGGCTACGACCGCAACATCCCCACCGCCATCGAGAAGTTCGGCGTGTCCTCGCTCTACGGCGACTACGCGGGAGTGGCGACGGCGTTGGGGTGCCACGGTGAGAAGGTGAGCACGGTGGCCGAGCTGCGGCCGGCGCTCCAGCGCGCCATCCGCGCCACGCAAGAGGGCCAGCCCGCCGTGGTGGACGTGACCACCGCCGAAACCCGGCGGCTCTCAATCCCGCCGCCCGAGCGCAAGACAACTTAGCCGTCTAGCGCGCGTTCCGGACCGCACCGGTCCTCGGAAGCCTTCGCCGTGCCATCGGCAAACGCGCTGGCTGCCGGCCGCTAGAAGCCCTCGTCCTCCTCGCCGAACCACTTGCTGATCATCGCGTTCAGCGTGCCGTCGTCTTTCATCTCGCCGATGGCCTGGTCCAGTTTGTCCTTCAACTCACCGTCGTCTTCTCGAACGCCGATGCCCACGCCGAGGTCGAGCTTCACCTCGGGGCCGACGATGGCCAGCATTCCCTCGTGTTCAGCCATGCTCTCGCGCGCGAACGCCAAATCCACCAGCGCCGCATCCGCCGCGCCGCTCAGCACGGCCGCAATGGCGTCGGGTACCAGCTCGAACTCGAGAAGCGTTGCGCCCGATTGCGACGCCAGGTAGTCGGCCTGGACCGTGGCCCCCTGGGCGGCCACGGTGCCGTTGACCGCGTTGTCGCCGGCGCCGGCCGCGGCGAGATAGACCGACGCGCTGGGCGGGAGGTACGGCTGCGAGAAGTCAATGATCTCGTCGCGCTCCACCGTGATGCTCATCCCGGCAATAATCGTGTCGTAGTCGCCGGCCACGAGATTGGAAATGATGGTGTCCCAATCGTTGGTCACCCAGGTGCACTCGAGATTGGCCCGCCGGCACAGCTCATCGCCCAGCTCTCGCTCGAACCCGTCGACCTCACCGTCGTCGTTGATGAAGTTGTAGGGCGGATAGGCGCCCTCGGTTCCCATCCGGACGGCTTCGGGCGTTTCGGAGCATGCCAAGGAAACCGCGAGGAGTACCGCAACTATCGCGCCGAAGAGGATGCCCCTAGCCATGTCTACCGCTCCCAATGTCGTGGCAAAGGCCCGCTTCGGAGTTTCCCACGCGAACCGGACCGCCCTCCGCCGGACATGGCCGGGAGGATCGTCAGGGTGTCGCCGTTTGCGGTCGGCGTGGCCAGACCATCCAGCGTGGCGACGTCCTGCTCGTTGAGGAACAGGTTCGTCGCCTCGAGCACGTTGCCGCTGGGCGGCGTCAGCGATTCGCGCAGCGACGGATAAACGACGAATAGCGCATTGAGCGCCTGCTGCACCGTGCTCGCCTGTAGGTCAACGCTGCGCGCTCCCGCCGTGTGGTGTCGCAGCACCTGGGGAATGCGGATGGTGACGGTGGGCATGAGGCGGCGTGGGCCGGGGCTGCGGCGGGCTATTTTCCGCGATGCATCGCGCCGGTGGCAACGCCGCTCCCCGACTTTCGGCGGCCCATGACGCGACTTACGATGGGATAGCGGATCCGCCACGTGAGAAACCCCATGCAACCCAAGGTCGTCGATCCCGGCGAGGTCGCCGCGGAGCACGTCTATCCCGACGCCCCGAGCAAGGTCATCAAGCGCAACCTGGTGACCCACCGGGACGACGCGCCGAACTTCGGCATGCGCCTCTTCGAGGTCGAGGCCGGCGGCGCCACCGATCATCACCAGCATCCCTGGGAGCACGAGGTGTTCATCGTCAGCGGCAGCGGTCACCTGCTCACCGACGACGGGCTCAAGCCCTTCGCGCAGGGTCAGGCCGTGTTCGTGCCGCCCATGGCCATGCACCAGTTCCAGAACACGGGCGCCGCGCCGCTGCAGTTCATCTGCATGATCCCCAACAGCGGGGACTGTCAGTAGCGCGGCTCGACGGCAAGCCCGTCATCGCGGGGTGAGAAACCGCTGAACAGAGACGTCCTTGGGGTAGGTTGACGCAGATCAGTTCCTGCCGTCCGCAATGAACGCACCGCACGGATTCCGCTTTCTGTCCCGCAGCCCCTTTGCGGTCGTTTGCGCCTGCTCGATGCTTCTGGCAGTGGCCCTCACGACCGCCTGCGGCGGCCTGGAGACCTCGCCGGAGACCGACCGGGCGGCGCTGACCCTGCTGTATCAGGCCACCGACGGACCCAATTGGATCCACCGCGCCAACTGGCTCACCGATTCGCCCCTGGACCAGTGGGACGGCGTGACCACCGACGAGGACGGTCGGGTGACTGGCCTGGACCTCTTCCGCAACAACGTGTCCGGCGTCATACCGACGGACGTTGGCAACCTGGACAAGCTGGTGGTTCTGAACGTAGCGAACACGCATGACCCCGTTGGTTCGGCGGTGGCCGACATCATTGTCGGTTTTGCAAGTCTTATAGAGCTGGTGTTCACCGGAGACACAACGCTCGACACTAGGAACCCGCCCGAATACAACGACTTGTATGGGTGCATTCCAAGCCGTCTGCAAGGGCAGTTGGACTCCGAGCAGTCCAGCCTGGGCGGGCTCGGGTTCTGCGACGGGTCGAACGAGGCGGAGAGCACAAATGCGCTGGCCCTCGAATATGCCGTCCTTAAGGGAGACGGAGCGGCGGTGCGACGTCTCCTCCGCGACGACGTTGACGTCGCCTGTGCCGACGACTCCGGTCCCACGGTGCTACACGCAGCAATCGCCCAAGGGATCGCTGATATAGCTCGAATGTTGGCGGAGCGATGCGCAGAGGAGCTGGACGACGCGAGCAGCGGCGCCCTCTACGAGCTTGCCCTCGACCGCGGAACCCCCGAGATTGTCGAGGTCCTGCTGGATGCCGGCGTCGACATCCCCTGCTCCAGCGAGTCGGACCGCACGCGTCTTCACGTTGCGGTCGTGTACGAGTACGTTGAATTGGCGCGAATGGTCGCGGAGAAATGTCCGGAAGTCTTGAACTCCGTGCGTACGAGCCGCATCGACGAGCAGACGCCCTTGAGCCTGGCAATCGCAATCCGCAACCAGAAGCTGATCCGAATACTCATCGAAGCGGGCGCGGACCCCAATGTGAGAGTTGTGCCTGACTATGAGGTCGGTTCCCATCTGGCGCATGCGGTCGAGGGAGGCGACCTGGCAATCGTGGAGCTCCTCCTCGAGGCAGGCGCGGACCCGAATGTCTCCGACGCTGATTTGGGAGCGCCGAGCTATCGGGCAACGCCCCTCGCTCGGGCCTATCACAACGACCGGGCAGATCTGGTGCGAGTTCTCGTTGAGGGAGGTGCAAAGCTCGGCGACCGCGGAAGTGAAATGCTCTCGGGGGCGATCTCCAGCGGCAGGGCGGAGCTGGTCGACGCATTGGTAGAGGCCGGCGCGGACGTCAATGCAACGGCCGCCAATGGTTGGTCCATGCTCAAATGGGCGGTCGTGAAGGACAGCGCCGAAATGGTAGGCGTACTCGTCGAAGCAGGCGCGGACGTTAATGCCACGGATGCCAACGGTGAACACATTCTCTTCGACGCGGTCTTGCACGGCAGTTCTGAAGTCGTAGAGACACTGGTCGCGGCAGGCGCGGACGTGAATGCAAGGGACAAGAACGGTCGTTCCGTGCTCGGCAAGGCCAGGCTATTCAACGATCCCGAAGTGATCCGGATTCTCATCAACGCCGGCGCGAAGGAATGAGAGCGATCAGGCGGCCGGCAGTCGGCGCCCAGACGCACGAGGCCGGACGGTAGAGGCGCCCCCGAGGGAATTCGAATCCCTGTCGCCACCTTGAAAGGGTGGTGTCCTAGGCCTCTAGACGACGGGGGCCGTGGTGCAGGCGGATCACTCTAGCACCGAGGTCGGCGCCGCCAGCCGTTATTCAGTACGCGACGCCGCATACGCCGGATCCCGTAGGGGCGGGCCTTGTGCCCGCCCGTGACCGGCACCGCCAGCAGTGACCTGTCACTCTGACGGAGCGTCGCGACCTGAAGCATCGCAAATGCCCCCGCGCCTCCCCAATGCTCCCGGCGCCGTGACCCTCGGTCAGGGCGCCCACCAGGGACGCCCCTACGGGATCGAGCCAACATCTCGTTGCGGCGCACCATGAAAGATCCGCTCGACCACCGCCCGCAAGATCCGGCGCTCGTGCTTCGATCGCGGCTGGAAGCGGTTGCAGACCCCGTGCGCGCCGCGGGCGAAGCCAAGTACCTGAAGCTCGAGCGACGCCGGGTGATCGGCACGTCGATGCCCGGCGCCGAGCGCGTGATCACCGGCTTCGTCAATGATTTCGGACTGCCGTCGGACCTGGGCCTGCTGGATCGGCTCTTCGACGCGTCGCTGGAAGAAGCCTGGTGCGCGATCTGGATGCTGGCGGCCCAGCCGGCATTCAGCGCCGACACCTGGCGACTCACCGACGCCTGGAGCGGCGCGCCGGACACCTGGGCGCTCGCCGACCCGATCTCGCTGCTGCTGGTGGCGGGCCACCTTGAGGCCGGCGTTATCGATGAGGACGTGCTGCGCGCCTGGAGCGCGCGCGAGTCGCCGTTCTGGTACCGGCGCGTAGCCCTGGTGTCCACGGTGTCGCTCAACGACGGCTTGCACGGCCCAACCCAGCGGCGACTGCGCCGGATCGGGCGCGTGCCGCCGATCGGTGAGTCGCCGAGGCCGGGCCTGACGCTTGACTTGCTGGAAGCCAGCATCCACGACCGGCGGCACTTTATCCGTCTGGGCATCGGCTGGGCGCTGCGACCGTTGTCCGCGGTGGACCCCGACGGCGCCGCGGCGTTCGTGCAGCGTCACCGCCCCCGAATCACCAAAGCCATGCTGCGCAAGGCGCGACTGGACGACGACGGCAGGCGGGCATCGTGATCTCGCTCGTCCTCGACACGGATATCGGCGACGACGTGGACGACGCCTTCGCCCTGACCTTCGCCGCGCGGCACCCGCAAATCCGCCTCTGCGCGGTGACCACGGTGTTGGGCGACACGCGCTGGCGGGCGGCGCTGACGCTCCGCCTGCTGGACGAGTTGGGCGTCGTCGACGTTCCCGTGGCGGCGGGCGAGCCGGACGGCGGCATCGAGGGCATCCCCCTATCCGGCGACGTAGTGTTGCCCCAGGGCCGTGATGATCCCCGCCGCGATCCACGGTCAGCCGTCGACCTCATGGCCGACGTGATCGCCGCCGCGCCCGAGCCCGTGTGGCTCGCAACCATCGGTCCGGCCACCAACGCCGCCGCCCTGCTGGCCGAACGGCCCGACGCGCTCGAACGCCTGACTGGAATCGTCATGATGGGCGGCCGGCACGATCCGGCAAACCCGCGCGAGCACAACTTCGGCGCCGATCCCGCCGCCGCGGCCGCCGTGTGCAATTGCGGCCGCCCGGTGCGCGTGGGCGACTACCTCGTCACGTCCCAGGCGCAGCTCCGGCGGGAGGACCTGTCCCGCGTGCGACGCGCGCCGGGAATTGGCCCATCGCTAGGACTGATGCTCGAAACCTACCTGGACCGCCGCAACCGCGATTGGACCAGCATGTATGACCCCGCGGCGCTCACGCTGGCGCTTGGCGAGGACCTTCTGCGACTCGGCCTGACGCCTCGCCGCGCCGAGGTTGCGGCCGGACAGGTTCGGTTTCGAGTCGCGAGTGAAGCTACCCATTTGCGCATCGCGGCATCGATCGACGCGGCGGCCTTCCGTCGCGACCTGCTCGACGTCATCGGCGCCCGCGCATGAGCCTGCCGGCCAGCCCCAACCTGGCGCCCGGCAGTCCGCAGCTTCAGCACATCGAATCGGCGCGCGCGGTGCTCGAGCGGGACGCCAGGGTCCTGGCGGCGTGGATCGGTGGGAGCATCGCCGCGGGAACGGCGGACCGCTGGTCGGACGTGGATTTGCGGCTAGCCGTCGCCGAGTCCGATCTCCCCGACGTCATGGCCGCCATTCCCGCAACGCTACCGGCGATCCATCCGGTGCTGGGATGGTTCAGCCGGCCCGTTCGCGGTGGACACCTCGTCGTCGTCACCTTCGAGGGGCCGCTGCGCGCAGACGTTGAAATCACGACGCCGGCGGCCCTGCGCGGCCTGCGGCACGAGGCGGCGGCGTCCCTGATCGACCCGGACGGGCACGTGGCGCGCTTCGCTGGCACTCCCTACACGCCACGCCTGCTCACGCCGGCGGAGTTGATCGAGCGCGAGGCGGCGCGTGTCCCAATCGAGTTGGGACGACTACGGCAGGCCATCCAGGACCGCTCGGTTCTGGTGGCAACGCAGGCCCAGGCCGCGCTGCTGGAGTCGGCCCAGCGCCTGCTCGTTCTGCTGCGCGACCCGCGCGCCGCGGGCCTCGCGGGTCCCAAGCATGCGGCTGATGTGCTCACGTCAGCCGACGTCGAGCCGCTGCTGGCCCCGCTGCGCGCCTGGAGCGCCGCCTGGCCCGATCCGGCAGCTGATTCCATCGACCCGACCCTCGAAGTCCTGCGTCCGCTCGCGGCGGAGGCCGGGAATCGCCACGGAGCACCCGTGCCCCTGCGTCCAGAGCCGCCGGACCCGGAAAGAGCCCCGGCTGAGGCGAGCGACGTCAGCCGCGGTGCGCGCACGGCGGCAGGAGCCGTCGAGGCCGCCCACAACCTGCTGGTGCACGCCATGGTCGGCGCCAGCTACTACAACCGCGGCCTGTTCACCGGGCTGCTCTGGGGCTATGCCATGGCGGCGCAACTCGCCGCCGACCTGGCTCGCGTGCGCTCGGATGCACCGGAGCTGTCAGCCAAACTCGCACCCGCCGACGAAGCCGCGTTCGAGAACGCCCTGCGGCCGTTGCGTCTCGGTGGCGTCGATGCCGTCCGCTTAGTCGCGGCCAACGTGGCGGCGTTGTATTCGCGCTACCTCGAACGCGCCTGCGCCGCGCTCGGCCTGGCCTACCGGCGGCGGCTCGACCGCGAGGTCAACGCCTACCTCTTTCGGGAAGGCGTATTCGCCTACGACGTCACCGCGGCCAATCCTGCGCCCTGAACCCGGCTGCTTATTCCGGGCGCCGGCTCGCGCCGCGTGCTCGCCGCCGCGCCCATCCCAGCGCGACGCACGCCCCCACCGCCGTCGTGCCGGCGAGCAGGTTGAACAAAAGGTCTCGCGGGTCGAAAACCCGGCTCGGCAGAACCGCCTGCACGCCTTCGTCGAGCAGGCCCAACGACCCGGTCGCCAGCACGGCGACCAGGGGCGGCAGCGGAACGCGACGCCCTTGGCGCGCGCGCTCGGCCAGCGCTTCGTAGACGAAGACGCCCACCACGCCGTACTCCATCAGGTGCGTGCGCTCCTCCTGACCACCCATCAGCCGCGCGACCATCAACAGGTAGGCGGCCGCGATGCCCAGCGCGACGGCGATCTCCACCCCGCCCGGCCGCACTTGCAGGCCCTGCGTGACGATAGTCAGGCCCACGAGCACCAGGCCGCAGGCAACGGCGGCCGGCAGCCACCCGCGCTCGTCGAGAACCTGGGCCAGCATCGGCGCCAGGCCCAGGGTCGCGTAAATCGCCGCCAGGACGGCCAGCGTCCAGAGCCACAGGCGCCGCTCCCGCTTTGAGGAAAAGAAGGCCATGGCGGGAACTGTAGCGGGAGTGACCGCTGGATCCCGTGCGAGCGGTTCCCGGGCGTCCGCCCCCGTCAGGCACAATGAGCGCCGCCGACTCTTATCCGAAGGCTGGCCCGTGAAGATCTCGCAGCGTGTACAAGACTTGGCCGAATCAGGAACGATCGCCGTCAGCAACAAGGTCGCGGCGATGCGCGCTCAGGGCATCGACGTCGTGAGCCTGGGCGCCGGAGAGCCCGACTTCGACACGCCCGACCACATCAAGGCGGCCGCCGCGGAGGCCCTCGGCGGGGGTGAGACCAAATACGCCAAGCCGGCGTCGGGCGTTCCCGAGCTCAAGCATGCCGTCGTCGCCAAGCTGCAGCGCGAGAACGGCCTCGCCTACTCCACCGACCAGGTGGTCGCCAGCGTCGGCGGCAAGGAGGCGCTGTACCTGGCCTTCGCCACCTTGCTCGATCCCGGCGACGAGGTCATCATCCCCGCGCCGTATTGGGTGTCGTATCCCGAGCAGGTCAAGCTGGCCGGCGGCGTGCCCGTCTTTGTCAACGCCGGCGCGGACGCGGGATTCCGGATCACTCCCGACCAGCTGCGCGCGGCGCTCACGCCGCGCACGCGCGTATTAGTGTTCAACTCGCCCAGCAACCCGACCGGCGCCGCATACTCGCCCGAGGAAACCGACGCGCTGGCGGAGGTGCTGGCCGACACCGACGTGGTGACCTTCAGCGACGAGATGTACGACCGCTTGCTGTTCGGCGGTCGCGTCTTCAAGAGCTTCGCCGCCACTTCCGACCACGCCTACGACCACACCATCACCTTCAACGCCGGATCCAAGACGTACTCCATGACCGGCTGGCGCATCGGCTACGCCGCCGGGCCGGTGGACGTGATCAAGGGCATGGCCAAGCTCCAGTCGCAGACCACCAGCGGCGCGGCCACTTTCACCATGCACGCGCTGGCCGCCGCCCTGAACGGCGACCAATCCTGCGTGGAGGTCATGCGGGCCGAGTTCGAGCGCCGGGGTAAGTTCCTCAGCGACCGTTTGAACGCCCTGGACGGCGTGGTCTGCCCCGAGCCGGGCGGCGCGTTCTACGCCTTCCCCGACGTCTCCGGCACCTTCGAGGCCAAGGGTGTGTCGGGCTCCACCGAGTGGGCCGGCCGCCTGCTGGAAGACGCCCACGTCGGCGTGGTGCCGGGCAGCGACTTCGGCGCCGACGACTGTGTGCGCCTCAGCTTCGCCACCAGCATGGAGGCTCTGGAAACCGCCCTGGACAGGATCGAAGGCTTTCTGGGCTAGCGCCGCGCTGACGGAAAGTCGTGGCGCAGCCAGGGCGGGTACTGTTCCCTCTCCCTTGAAGGGAGAGGGCTAGGGAGAGGGTAATCCGGGGTCTGGATGCGGAGCGCCACCCCATCGTTCGCATGGGCTTACGCCGCGTCGGCCCCCCGCGCCAGCCCGTCCAACTCATCCCGATCCAACCCCAGGCTCTCGGCCGTTTCCAGGATTGCCGTCCACGTCGCCTCCGCCACCGGCAGACCGGCCGTGCCGAGCTTCTCCCGGGACCGCCGCTCGGTGTCGCCGGGAATCAGCACCTCGTCGAATCCGGCGGCCGGCCGCGTGTTTCGCATGCGGTCGAAGGTGTTGCGGGAGGCCGCGTCGTAGCCGTCGCCCCAGTCGAAGGCGTTGGTGTCGATGGCCATGGCGAACGTGCCGATGCGCACGTTGATCTCCGGATTGATGGCGCCGGTGAGATTGGCGGCCAGGATCTCCGTCATCAGCGAAAGCCCGTAGCCCTTGTGCCCCGCCATGTGGAGCAGCACGCCGCCGTCGTAGAGGTCGCCCGGTTCGGTTGACGGCTGTCCGTCGCCGTCCAGGATCTGGCCGGGCGGCAGCTGCGTGCCCTTGGCCAGCGCCACCCGCACCTTGCCCTCGGCGGTGGCCGTGGTGGCGAAGTCGACGATCAGCGGATCGGCCCCGGCCGCCGGCGCGCCAAAGGCCATCGGATTCGTGCTCAGCCGGCCTTCGGCGCCGCCAAACGGCGCCGCCCGCATCGTGCCCGGCCCACCCGCGGCCATGAGGTAGACCACGCCCAACTCGGCTCCCAGCTCTGCCCACTCACCGAGGCGCCCGATGTGGTTGCAATGAACGATGCCGCCGATGGCGACGCGCGAGGTCTTGGCTTTGGCCGCCAGGCGTAGCGTCAAATCCTCCGCCGCCAGGTGACCGAATCCATACTGGGCGTCCAGCAAGACCGTGGTGTCGGACTCGGACGCCACCACCGGGCCCACCGCGGGGATGAACGCGCCCTGGCGGATGCGGTCGATGTAGTCGGGGATGCGGATCACGCCGTGTGAGGGATGCCCCGACAGATCGGCGCGCACCAGCCACGTCGCGATCTTGGCGGACGCCTCCGCGGGCGTCCCCGCGGCTTCCAGAATCCGCGCCGTGGTGGCAGTCAGGGGTTCGGCGGAAAACGTCGGCATGCGTTCCTCAGGTCGTTCAAGGCGGCGCCACCGGCACAGCCGATCCGCATCATACGCAGACGCCCGCACGTGCGCCCCGAGGCGGACGGTCGTCACCAACTGCGAGCTCTTGTCAACAGAACACCTGGCAGGCACAGTTGGGCCAACTGCCCAGACCAAGGGCCCAGGCCCGGGGAACCCCTTTCAATGGTCATTTCGCTTCGACCCATTCGCTTCGGCGCGCTGCTGTTCGCGTTGATCGTTGCCGGCATCGCCACGGCCGTGCCCACCTTTGCCGACTCGCACGGTGGCCTCTCCGCCGTCGTGACGCGAAGCGACTTCGCCGAGCCCGACGCCCACCTGGCGCACAACATCCCGGATCTGCGCGTGACGGTTGGGGACGGAGAGGTCGACTGCAACTTCCTCTCGCACTACGAGTCGACCGGCGGGATCATCCGCTGGGGCTTCGCCACCTCCGAGGTCGTCGAAGAGAGTGCCGGCAGCCTGACGCAGTACTACCAGCGCGGTGTTGTTGACTGCCAGGAGCGCGACGGCATGTGGCGCATGGAGCGACGGCTGGTGTGGGACTACATCGGCGGGGGCTTGGGCGGCGCGCCCGATCTCGGTGTCGAGCCCAACCTGCTGAGCGAGCAGCCCGGCCAGCCCGCGGGGCCGTGGGGACACCGCGTGTCCAACTTCGCCATTGACGGCGCCCCCACCGGATTCCTGGACTTCTATCGCGAATTCGGCGGCCTCCAGGCCTTCGGCCTACCCAAGACCGACGCCCGCCTCGACGACGCGCCGGGCGCCGTGCTCGGCATTGAGGGCGCCCAACCCGGCATCGTCCGGCAATACTTCCAGGCAGCGGTGTTCGAACACCGGCCGGGCAGGAACCAACCGGTGCAACTGCGCCTCCTGGGCGACGCCGTGCGCGACCGCCTCTACCCCTATGGCATCCACCAGGTGTTCGCGAGCTTCCAGGCGGTCGGGCCCCTGAGTGACGGCGAGGCCTACACGCCCGAGAGCGTCTCGGGCGCGGCGGCGCGGGTCATGCTCTACGGGGCCGCCAACGTCGACCACGACGCCTACGTGGCGCGGCAGCGTGACGCGCTGATCGCGCTCTACCACGCCACCAACGGCGGCGATTGGAACCGGAACGACAATTGGCTCAGCGATGCGCCGCTCGGCGAGTGGTTCGGCGTCACCACGGACGCCCACGATCGAATCGTCGATTTGGACCTCTCGCAGAACCAGTTGAGCGGCACGCTCCCGCCCGAGATCGGCCAGCTCACCACCCTCCGGCGATTGGATGTCCAGGGCAATCAGCTGCAAGGCGAGATTCCGCCCGAGATCGGCAACCTGGACAACGTGACCCATCTCTCCCTGTGGGCCAATCAGTTCAGCGGGTCCATCCCCGCCGAGATGGGCGACATGGCCAGCCTGCAGTGGGCCGCACTCGGCATCAATGAGTTAACCGGCTCCATTCCGCCCGAGTTGGGCAACCTGTCGACGGCCACCCACCTGGACTTCACCCTGAATCAGCTCAGCGGCGAGATTCCGGCCGAGTTAGGCAACCTCACCAACCTGGTCTGGCTGACCTTCTGGAGCAACCGGTTGACGGGCCCGATTCCTCCTGAGTTGGGCAACCTCACCAAACTGGAACAGCTGGACCTGGACACCAACCGGCTCAGCGGTCCGATTCCGCCCGAGCTGGGCAACCTCGTCAACCTCGAAGAGTTGTGGCTGCGCATCAACCAGTTGACCGGTGAGATCCCGCCCGAGTTGGGCAACCTCACCAGCCTGCAAGTGCTGGGTCTAGGCCAAAACGCACTGACCGGTGAGATTCCGCGCGAGTTGGACAACCTCACCAGCCTGCGAAGCGTCTATCTCGCGGGCAATCAGTTCACCGGCTGCCTGCCCGCGGCGTTGGCGGCGATTCCCAGAGGCGACGTGGACGAGCTCGACCTGCCGCCCTGTGAACCCGAAGAGCCGGAGGACACGGAGGATTCCGAGGGCGCGACGGAGGTCTAGGCCTGCCTCCAATGGGGCGGGTTTCAAACCCGCCCCGCTCGCTCCGCGTCCGGTCGCCTTGGCCTTGTCCGGTTCCCTCTCCCGCTGGGCGAGGGTTAGAGCCTGCCCCGGACTTGATCCGGGGGTGAGGGGTTTCGTTGCCCCAAGCCATCCACCCACGGTCTGACGACCCTCGTGGGCGCCCGGTCCGCCGCCGGAATCCGGTGGCCCGCGCTGCGCGCAGCGTGGGACTGGACGCACTTGTAGTCAGCCCGGCCCCGTTCGTGGTGAGCCGGTCGAACGATGAACGAGTATTCGCCAGCTTCCGTCACTCCGGCGGAGGCGGGAATCCAGTCCGGTCGAATCTGGTGGCGCGCCGGGTGCTTGGCTTCGGGCGGGTCTCAGACCCGCGCCTGCGAGACTTTGCAAAGGCATTCGCAGGCGGGAATCTAGCCACCGCTCAATCAGTTAGCTCACGAGCAGGGGCACTTTGCGAACCGCCCCGACCGCCCGCGTCGCGCCGCTGCTACCCCGCCCCGCTCGCCAGGGCGTTGACCTCGTCGGCCGACACCCCCACCTTTTCGGCGCTCTCGAGGTAGAGCTCCCAGGTCGAGTCGGGAATGTCCAGCGGCTGCCCGGCCAGGGCGCGGCACGAGGCGCGCTCGAAGTCGCCCGGCACCTGCACCTCGGTGAATCCCGGCGCGGGGCGCGTGTTGCGCAGGCGCTCCAGGTTGGCGCGGATGCCGCGCCGCACGTCCTCCGCGTCGCCGAACGCCGCGGGGTCGATCGCCAGCGCGAAGCCGCCGGCAGGATTCTCGGCGCCCTCCACCGCGGTGCCCACCAGGTTGGCGCCCAGCAGCGACACCATCAGGCCAACGGCATAGCCCTTATGACCGCCGAACGGCACCAACATCCCGCCCTCGTAGAGTTTGGCGGGGTCGTTGGTCGGGCGTCCGTCCTGGTCCAGCAGCCAGCCGTCGGGCACCGGAAGGCCCTTGTCGCGGTAGACCCGCACCTTGCCCTCGGCCGACGCCGTCGTCGCCATGTCGATCAGCATGCCGTCGTCCTCCGCCGCCGGCGCGCCGAACGTGAACGGCAGCGTGCCCACCCGCGGCTCCGCCCCGCCGAACGGGGCCGCGATGTCGGCTGCTCCCCCGGCCCAACCCATGCAGAGAAACGAGATCACGCCCAGCTCGTTGCCAAGCTCACCCCACTCGCCCAGGCGGCCGATGTGGGTCACGTTGGTCATGCCGCCAATGGCGACCGACGACTCCTTGGCCTTGGCCGCCACCACGCGCGTGAGCAGCTCGGCCGCAAAGTGCCCAAAACCCGAGTTGCCCTCGATGAGCACCGTGGTCGCGGTCTCCGAGACGATGGTCGGCCGCTCGGCGGGCTTCATCTTGCCTTCCAGGATCAGCCCCACGTACTCGGGTACCCGCTGGAACCCGTGCGAGGGATGCCCCGCCAGGTTCGAGTTGGCCAGCCATTGGGCCAGCTGGTCGGCAATGTCGTCCGGCGCTCCGGCGGCCGCGAGGACGCGACTGGAGGCCTCGGTAAGTCCCTCGACAGGAAAGCTGGGCATGAAAGCGGACCCTCTCGAACCGCGCTGCGCTCGCATGGTACGCGCCCGGCCGGGCATCGGCGCATAATGGCGGGCTTGCCGGCTCAGCGGGACTTGCGGCTATGACATTCGGCCCTTCACCTTCGACCTTTCGGACCACCTCCACGCTTGTCTTCGGACGTGGAGCGATCCTTGAACTTCCGGATCAACTGCGCCGCGCGGGCGCCGGCCGCGTCTTGATCGTCACCGATCCCGGCATCGCCGCATGTGGCGTGCTCGACCAGGTTGAGGAGCTGCTGCGGGAGGCCGGAATCTCGGCCGGCGTCTATACCGGCGTCGTGCCCGAACCCCCCAGCCCGAGCGTGGACGCCTGCGCCGAGGCCATAAAGGCGGACGGCGCCGACGTGGTCGTGGGCCTCGGTGGCGGCAGCGCCATGGACACGTCGCAGATTGCCGCCTGCCTGGTGACGAACGGCGGTACGACGGAGGACTGGCTGGGCGTCGAGATTCTCGAAAGGCCGGGCATTCCCACCATCAGCGTGCCGACCACCGCGGGTACCGCGTCGGAGCTGACCGGCAACGCGGTCATCGTGCTGGCGGACCAGTCCAACAAGATGTCCGTGGTGAGTCCCTACATCTACCCAAAGGCGGCGATCGTGGACCCGGCGCTTACGGACTCGGTGCCGCCGGACGTCACCGCCGCCACCGGCATGGACGCCTTTTGCCACGCCACCGAGTCGTTCATCTCGGTCAAGGCCACGCCGCACACGCGCCTTTACGCCGCCGAGTCCATGCGGCGCGTCGTGGAGTACCTGCCGCGGGCGGTGGCCGACGGCGGCGACACCGAGGCGCGCGACGAGCTGGCCTACGCCTGCGTCATGGCCGGCTACACGTTGGCCAACGCCGGCACGATCATCGTCCACGCCATGGCGCACGCCATCGGCGCCTGGGCCAAGATCCCGCACGGCGTGGCCAACACCCTCTGCCTGCTCCCCGTGATGGGCTTCTGCGCCGAGCGCGTACCGGCGCTCGTGGGCGGTATGGCCGAGCCGCTGGGCGCTCCGAACGGCGCCAACGACGCCGACCGCGCCCAGGCAACGCTGGACGCCATGCGGGTACTGATAGATGGCGTCGGTCTGTCCACCCGCCTCGGCGAGACCGGTGTGCAGCGCGACTGGCTGCCCGAGGTCGCCCGTGTCACCCACGGCTCCCGCCGCCTCATGGACCAAAGCCCCGCCCAACCCACCGAGGCCGAGCTGCTGGCCATGCTCGAGGCGGCGTACTAGCCGATCCTGGGGCGCGTTGCGCCTAAGTTGCCCTAGCGAGGAGCCCAGCCGCAGCGGGTGTGTCTAGCTGGCATGTTTGCCGCGACATCGGTGGTGTCAATGTCCACCTCGTTGTCACCGGATGCAAACCTGTTAAACGGGATGTTTTCGAGTGACAATGACCAGGTCATTGTCCGCCGACACAGTTCGGCGAGGAGTCGCTCCTAGCCTGCCCCGCCAGCGACGTAGGCCCGGATCTCGTCGCCCGTCAGGCCGTCGATGCCCAGGTCGGCCAGGGTGCGACGGTTGGTGTCCAGCGGCTCCTGCAGCACGGTCAGTCCCAGGGCCACCACGGCGTCGATGATCGGGGTCGGCACGCCCAGCGCGGCGCCCAGACCGGACCACGCGCGCAGGCCATAGGGCACGTCCTCAGACAGCCAGCGCGTATCGAGCTGGCCGGGGGCCTTCAACGCGGTGAGCATCGCGCTGCCGTTGATGGTGGCCCACAGATCGGGCGGTTCGGCGCGCGGACCGAACCCGGCGGCATGGAACGCCTCGGCCGCGTCCGGCAGGTCGTGGCCCAGCGCCGCTGCCACCGCGCGCCGCTCCGCGTCCAGCGCCATGATCGCCCGCACCACGCCCGGCGTGACGCCCTCGTCGTAGAAGTAGAACTCCCCGCGCGAGCGCTCCACACGCCCCGCGTTGAGCAGCACGCCCGGCGGATGGACGACCGGATTCATCGCGCTCAAGCCGCAGGCCAGCACGTCGGGCACGGGCGTGACGCCGGGAAACAGCCGCGCCAGCCGGTCGTGTACCTGCGCCGTGGCGGTCGACGGAAAGACGCCCAGGCCCATGGCGGGCACCACGCCCCAGATCGTGGCGCCGTCCGGCTGTGTCTTGCGGCAGACGTAGGGCGCGGTGTCGGTCTCGGCGATCGGAATCTCAGGCGCCCCGGCCTCGCGCAGCAGCCGCGCGACCTCCAGCGCCCCGAGCGTGCCTGGCATCAGCGTCAGGATGTGGCTCGGGCGAATATGCGGGGCCAGCGCCCGCGCCCACGGCGCATGACCATAGGCCGGCACGATGAGCAGCAGGTCGTCCGACGCGGCCGCGGCGGCGCCCACGTCGTCCGTGATCATGTCGATCCGCGCCGCGCCGGAGTGCGCCACGCCGTACAGCTCGATCACACGGTTTTCGCGCACGGGATCGAGGGCTTCGGCGAACGCCGGCAGCTCGCCCAGGGTCACGGAGTGCCCGGCCAGCGTCAGGTCGGCCGCCGTGGCGAACCCGGTATTCCCTGCCCCCAACACCACCACCGATTCACCCGGCGCCATCTCAGCCTCCCGACTCACGGCCCGCGAATTCGACGCGGCACAGTATGACGCCTATGGCTGCGCCTACGCAGTCGGCCAGGGGCAGAGAACTGGGCTGGTCTGTCCTCCCCGCACGGTTGGGATTGAGTTCGGTCGGTCGTTCCTTCGCGGCAGGCGGCGGGTTCGGTCCCTTGTCCCCGTGTGGCGGACGTCGGGTCCGGTCCCTTCTCCCCTTGCGGGAGAAGGTTAGGATGAGGGGAATGAGCGCCACATCCAGAGCGCGGCGTCTCCGCAGCGGCTCCACCGACGCCGAAAGGGTCTTGTGGCGGCTGCTCCGCAATCGTGAGTTCGGGGGTTGGAAGTTTCGCCGGCAGGCGCCTATCGGTCGCTATGTTGTCGATTTCGTCTGTTTCGAAAAGCGGCTGATCGTCGAGGTGGATGGCGGAGGGCATCAGCGACGAGTGCATGCCGATGCTGAGCGCACGCGGTGGCTGGAAGGCCAGGGATTTCGGGTAGTCAGGTTTTGGAATAACCAGGTCTTGGGAGAGACGGCTGCGGTTGAAGAAGCAGTTCTGACAGCGCTGGAGACCGGGGCGTCACCCTCACCCTAACCCTCTCCCATCCAAGGGAGAGGGGACCCAAGGACCTCCCCTCGCGTGATTCACGGGCTGCCCGCCCGCTTCAGCGAACTGGCCTACGACTCATCCAATGCGTGCGGTACGGTTGCCGCAGTGCTGCATCCAGGCGGGATCAGTCGCATGTCCGACAAGGGGTTTCGGGTGGCGCTGGCCAACGGGCTGCGCTACGCCTCCGTGCTCGACTTCACGCACCTGCTCGACGCCGTCGGCGCGTCGCTGACGGTCGTCGATGCGCCCACCTCGGATGACGAGGCCGTGGTGCGGCTGGCGGGTTACGACGGGATCATTTGGCCCCACGGTCCCTATCGGCTCAGGCCCTTCGACCGGCTCCCCGACCTGCAGGGCGTGATCGCCCCGACCGTAGGCGTGGACCACGTCGACCTGGAAGCCGCCACCGCCGCCGGCGTGGTGGTGGGCAATCTCCCGGCCTTCGCCACGGAGCAGACGGCGGACGCGGCGATGTTCCTCATCATCGGCTCGGTGCGGCGGGTGCCCCAGATGTGGGCCCAATGGCGCCAGGGAAACCGCGCCATCCCGGCCTGGGAGGCCCAAATCAGGCCGATCGGCGACATGCGCGGCGCCACCCTGGCGCTGATCGGGTTCGGACGCATCGCGCGGGCGGTTTCGGTGCGGGCGCAGAGCTTCGGCATGCGCTGCATCGCCTATGGCCCCACGGTGTCGCCCTGGGAGGCCGCCTCGCTCGGCGTCGAGCTGGTCGACCTGGACACGGCCTTCACCACCGGCGACGTGGTCTCCGTGCACCTGCCGCTGAATGCCGGCACGCACCATTTTGTGAACGGCGACCTGCTGGCCCGCATGAAGTCGTCCGCCGTGCTCATCAACGTGTCGCGTGGAGCGGTGGTCGACGAGGCGGCGCTGCTCGAGGCGCTGCGGTCCGGCTGTATCGCCGGCGCCGGGCTCGACGTCTTCGAGCAGGAGCCGGTGACGCCGGACAACCCGCTGGTCGGCCTGCCCAACGTGCTCTGGCTGCCCCACGCCGGCGGCTCCTCCGAGGAGGGCATCCGCCGCGTCGGCGAAGGCTCAGCCGAGCAAATGGCCTGGCTGGCCCAGGGCTACTGGCCGCGCCACGTGGCGAATCTAGGGGTCACACCCAGAGTGAATCTGCGGCGGCGAGGCTATCCCGAGCGAAGGGCAGTGGATGATTGCCCTACTGCCAAATGACTTCGCATTTGCCGACTAAGGAGCACCTCCGGGGGCTTACCGACGCCATACATTCCGCACGTCCAATTTCGATTGGACTACGGCGAACGGCATCGCCTCACGAGTTCTATCGCTACCCTGGCCGCTTTTCTCCAGACTTTGCCCGCAGCGCCATTGAGGCGTTTTCGGAACCGGGCGACCTTGTTCTTGATCCATTCGTCGGAGGAGGAACGACTGCCGTTGAAGCAGCACTTGCCGGTCGACGTGCACTCGTGGCTGACATTAATCCTCTTGCCACATTCGTGACCCAAGTTAAGACCACACCCCTGACCACATCTCAGATTGAACATATACGACGCTGGCTAGAGACGATTCCGACGCGCGCAAGAATCAATCAGCGCGCGCCAAGCTATGACACTTGGCGGTCTGCCGGCTACTTGCGCCACCTCGAGTCTCGCGACACATGGCGCATCTCCAAGCTCATTCGCTCCACATTGGGGTCCCTCCCTTCAAATGACGGCGTCGTTGAGCGCTTCTGCCGATGCATCATTCTTCGAACTGGTCAATGGGCCCTCGACATGAGGCACAATCTCCCGACAGTAGGTGAATTCCGTGATGCGCTTTCCGCTCATGGTGCCGGGATGCTCAGAGCAGCATGCCAATTCTCATCCAATTTCCCCGGTCAACACCGGAGGCAGCCCATCGTCATCGACGCTGCCTTGCCGGGGCTATCAGAGCATCCGCATACACGCCGGCTCGGGTCACCAAAGCTTGTCGTTACGTCTCCGCCATACCCCGGGGTATACGCTCTGTATCACCGATGGAAGGTCTACGGTCGAAAAGAGACTCCAGCCCCGTATTGGATTGCCGACCGGAATAATAGTCACGGTCTATCGCACTACACAATGTCGGCACGAGCCACTAGAAACCTTGATGTCTATTTCGACAAGATTCACGCATCGTATTCGGATTTGGCGCGCATATCATCGTCAGACACCATTCTGGTGCAAATGGTTGGATTCAATAGTCCACAGGAACATTTGCCACGCTTTCTCGAAGCTATGGCCGCATCGGGATTCAGCGAATTCCGCCTGCCGCCGAGTTTGGTGAGCACGCCAGATCGAAGGCCGTGGCGTGCGGTTCCCGGTCGTCGTTGGTGGACACAAGCACACTCTAGAAAGAGCGTCACGGCGGAAACTTCTAGAGAAGTAGTTCTATTCCATCGCCGGGCGTGAGTTAGAGGGCTTCATTGGCAAGGTCACCGATCGCCCTGAACATTGGAAGGAATACAGGTGCGATCGCCGCTGTGGCGGCACTTATCCGGGTCTCGATAGGCTGGTCTTCTGGACGATCATCGGCTTGGATGGGATCGAGCTGAGCCTTGGAATGTGTCGGCTTGGAGTCGGTTCGGAGAAGAGCGAGGCCGACGATTACCATGCCATATGTGAACTGCCTCTCAAGGAGTTCGCTTGCTGGAGGGTTAGTTTTCTGCTCGTACTCGAGGTATTTGTTGTCCACGTTAATGAGGAAGTCATAGGCAAATGATCTCTCAGACTCGCTATCGATTGCGGGCGCTGCGTGAACGGCCAAGACTGACTCCTCGGTAAACCCGACTCTCGACCAGTCATCCTTCTTCACTGGAATGATTGTCGGTAGGTTTAGGTTGCTGGGGTCCGTCTCTGGATTTCGTCTGTGACCACCATTCCCTGATTGCTGGGGTCCTCTCACTTGGAGCGTAAGGCGGTTCTCAAACGGTTCGATTCGATCGCCATCGGAGATTCGTGCAATATACTCGACTTCGTCGCCTGCTGAAGTACCCAGAGGCAAGGCGTCCAGCCAGAGTTGAGCAATGCCTGAGCTTGGGTCCGTAGTTGTCCAATTCGACGCAGGGATAAACTTGCCCGATGATTTCACCAGGACATCCCAATAGCCTGGATCATTGTCCCGGATGAAATAGTCGTCGACAGCATCAGTCTCAAATGCGACTCGTACCCGCGAGCCTTCGTGCGCATCTCTTGTCAGGACCTCGCCCGTCTCGCGCCCCTCAAAGCGGAAGTAGGTTGGAAATCTTTTCCCAATGAATCTCGCTTGCTTCCCTTTGCCTGGCCCGCCGTTTCGAGGGAAGGGAGATGTAATGTCGAGTCCCTTGAGGAGCAAGCGCTCAAGCGTCGGGTCGTTCTTGAGAGCACCCTGAAGCGCCTCGACAAGTGGCTTGTTATCTTCAAGCCGCTTTTTTCTGAGGGCTTCCTGCCGCCTATTCCTCATTTCCTTCAGCTTGGAATTGTCCCTTATGAATCGGGTCAAGGCCGACTCGAGTTCTTCACTGAGTGGGTTGACGCGAAGGCGGTCTCGGCTTGTCATAAACAAGTCTTCACGCATTCGCGTGTCGAGATTCGTGCAATCGACCAGTATGAACAGCGAGTTGGCAAGATAACTCATACCTACTGATCGGCGGCCAAAGAAGTCCGTGGATATGGATCCATGCATTTGACCGTTGATGGTAAAGACTATCCCATGCCTTTGAGTACGATAAGATCTGGCTTTTCCGTCTTTGAACAGAAAGATGCGCAGCGGGATTTGTCGTCCCTCAAGGCTGGTCGTGCCGCCGAATGGGTTGATCTCGAGGTTTTCGGCTCGATCACGCTCCAGTCGAGCAATCAGACCAAGCGCATTTGTGGCGTAGCTTCCTGAGCCGCCTGCATACCCTGCCCGGCACTCAAATAGCCGTACGGGCAATGCAATGTCAGGGAGCCCTACGTTTATTCTGCTCAAGAGCCCACCGCCGGACAAGACGATATTGGATGTCGTGCCCTGCCAGTTGTACTCATAGAGTTTGACGAGTGATCCATAGGGAGAATGTCTTATATAGGCATCCCGGACCTGGTTGTTTGACTCTGGAAATATCGGCCATGTTGGGGCGGCGAAGGAAAGGACGCTACGTTTGCGATCCCGTGGTCGTGCTTTAGGCGCTAGATAGGTGTATACGGAGTTTTTCGTGCCTGGCGGAGGCGGCTCGCGGCGTACGATTGTGAAACCCCAGTGGTGGTCGCGACTATCGGAAGAGCGAATGAGGACTGGGTTCCGGCGTGACACGATGAGCTGAAGTCTATGCAGATTTCCGCAAAACGGGAAGGCGCCTGTGCCACCCATATTGAACCTTCCTTGAACAAACGGAATTCGGTCCTTGTTGCTTTGATCGAGTGACATAAACGTGTCCGGAAATGAGTCGGGAGTTTGCCCTTCGCCTTGGTCAGCGATTGTTATCGAAGGACGTCCATGGCCGGGCATCATCCCGGTGGCGGCTACTGTGAGGAGGCGACTCTCTTTGGTTACATCGGGATCAAGCCAGTCGGAGATCCGGCCGCCAACGTGCGAGTTTGGCGATCGGCCTCCAAAGAATTGGGCGACTGCCTCGCGGATGCTTCGAGGGGCTTGCGGACCTTCGGGGTTGATTCCGGAGAGCAAGCATGCATTCGTTAGCCGTGCGTCGATGCCATTTACGATCTTCTCTACAAGTGCTGCTATTGCTTCGCCCTGCTGGTTGCCAATTGTCCCGAGGTTGTTGGGCTTGTCCCCGACTGGCCGCCAGCACTCGGTTGCACTCCAGTAGCCCGCGCCTTGTAGCAAGCTGACGACTTCCTCTTCGGTGTCAGCGCGCATAAGGGCCATGCAAAGGTCTTTGGTTTCCATTGTCTGCCTCCCCTGTCTGTCGCTGCCTTAAGCTGGCTGTTTCTCAGCTGCGTCGGTCAAGAAGCGCCGCCCATCCTCGGTGATCGCCCAGATACCGCGCGGGGTGTTCTTGGCTATCAGACCGCGGTCAGCCAGCCGTAGCCGTGCGAACTGGGTACGGGCTCGCCAGCGCATCCCTCCAGATTTGAGCGGCTGGCGATCAAGCTCTGTCAGCCGGTTGCGGAGTTGCCGACCAACCGCTTCAACAGCCTCAACCGCAGGGGCTGACCCCCCAGCTTCAACAAGTGTTCGAAGAATCGGAAGCATGTATTCGCTCTCCGGAAGCAGCGATCCCTTTGGTGCTCTTGCTGGCTTGGTCTTCTGCCGGGCATCCTTACGCACCGGCCGCGGCGATTTCGCTTGCTTGCCCGAATGGTCTCGCCCGTTGGCCGAAGCCTCTACTTGCGCGGCGTCGCCGTCGATTGCATCTGGCGCGTCAATCGCCAGAATTCGCCGGAGAACAGTGTTTGGCGTATCGACGAAGGGTTCGGCCCTCGCTTTCAGGTGCTCGTATACCTCGTCGTCCACAGTAATCTCGGGTGCCATTTCAGCTCCAATCGGCCAAACGCTTCATTGCAATCCCATGTATAGCATGGAATCTGATGGTTGCAAGGGGAATTACAAAGATTTACAATTGTAATTGCAAAGTGCCGTCAGGGGAGGGAATTGGTCAACAGGGTGAACTGCGCGCCGGTCTAGCTCGCGCACGGCGATAGTCGGTCGAGCTAGCGCGCTGACGGTCGTTTTCCGCCAACCGTCGGGGGTGCGCATGGGGAACTTCGATCGCGTGGCGACAGAATGGCGGATCACTCGCCCGGGCTTGGATTCAGCTGAAGGCCGTAGTGGTTGCGGGGGTCGGATTCGAACCGACGACCTCCGGGTTATGAGCCCGACGAGCTACCACTGCTCCACCCCGCCCGCCATTCTACCCGCTGGCGGTCCCGCCTCCGCCCCCTTTTTGGGGCGCGCTGGGCGTCCGCGCCTTTGACGTGAGCGGTTGACAACCTGACGCCCGCCCCGTTCGATGCAGTCATGTCCCTCTTCTCCTCGACTCGCGAGCGGCGGCTCTGGGCCTGGACGTTGCTCGTGGTGGCGGCGATCTACTCCACCCTGGGTCTGGCCACCTCGCTGGCCGGGCTGCTGCGCGACAGCGGCGTCCTCACCCCCCTATTCGTCCTCGCCATGCTCCTGATCGGCGCCGCCGTGGTGACGCGCGGGCTGAAGTGGCGCCCCGGCGGCCTGGAGATCGCCGTGGCGCTGGGCGTCGCGGCCGTCTACGGGCTGGTGTTCGTGCGGATGGCGCTGGAAACGGAGCGCAGCCACCTCATCGAGTACGGCGTGGTGGCCCTGCTCATATACGAAGCGCTGACCGAGCGCGCCAGCCAGGGCCGCCGCGTTCCCGTCCCCGCCCTGCTCGCCTTCCTGGCGGCGGTGGTGATCGGCGCGGTGGACGAAGGCATTCAGTGGTTCGTGCCCGTCCGCGTGTTCGACCCGCTAGACATCCTGTTCAATGCGCTGGCCGCCTTCATGGCCGTCGCGGGCAGCGTGGCGCTGGCCTGGGCGCGGAAGCGGACGTGGCGATCACGCCACAGGCCGTCGGATCGGTGAGGGCACGCGCAGCGTCAAGCGGGCAACCACAAGGGTTGCCCCTACACCGGACGATCGCCTTGTAGGGGCGCCCCTCGTGGGCGCCCTTGCCCGGTGGCCCAGGCTGCGTGCAGCCTGGGAGACGCCGGGACAGCCCGTCCCACGCTCCCTTTATGCCATCGATCTGCAGTTGAACGGGTCTTGTTTGCGGTCAGGGGCATCCACCGATACGGAGCAGGTCCTCGGCTTCCCACTCGTCTTCGAACTTCATGATCTCGTCCCACCGTTCGAGCAGTGGTACGTAGTCCACCCACCACGCCTGATAGTCGTCGGAGCCTGTGGTCTCTTGCCAGCGCTCGCGGCTCTCCCAGAACTGCTGCGTGAGGTAGGACCTCGTGCCGTCAATGTGCAGGAGCCCCAGCCCGAGGCAGCCGTTTAGCTTCGCGTAGTGCGGCTGAAACTCCTCACGTACGAGTTTGAGGAGCTCCGATTCCGTTCGCCCGTCTTTCAGCGACCAGCGTTTGAATGTGATGAATACGGACATGTTGAAATCGTCTGATGGCCCATCTATGAAAGCGGCCACGGTGTCAAGCCCCGGCGGCCGGTCGGGTCCCCTCTCCCCACCGTGGGCGAGGGTTAGAGCCTGCCACGGACTTCATCCGGGGGTGAGAGGGACGGCCGACCCCACCCTGCACGCCGCGCGGGCCACCGAAGAGTGATAGTGGCGGGCGCGCCGCCGAACCGACCGATAAGCCGCATTCTGTCGCGGGCGGTCATCTATCTGGGACCGGCGTTGCCGCCGGCCTCGTGCGGCCCACCTGGGACTTGGCGAGCGGCCTGCAGTCGTCCCTGCTTGGCCTTGCTCCCGGCAGAGGTTGGCCGTTTCAC